>DAOVVQ010000338.1 GCA_030637065.1 Planctomycetota bacterium | reverse complement strand
GCCGAAGAAAATATCAAAACCGTGCTTTTCCGGCTCACCCGGCGTTCCGACGTCGCCTATGCCCCACTTGCCGAACCCGCCGCAGGTGTATCCGACTTTCTTGAGGACCTCGGCGACGGTCACATCCTCGGCCCGCAACGAGATGCCGCCGGTATTTCCGCGAACGGTCGTGTGGCCCATGTGCAACCCCGTCATCAGCGTACTTCTGGCTGGGGCGCAAACGGTACACCCGGAATACGCCTCGGTAAACCGGATCCCCTCAGCAGCGAGGCGGTCTATATTGGGCGTCTTAAACACCGAACTGCCCGTACACGAAAGGTCATACTGCCCGAGATCGTCTACAATGATAAAAACAATATTGGGCCTGCCCACCGCCCCCTTGGCCCCGATCGACACATCACCTAACGACAGCGAAATCGCCCCAATACCAAGAGCCCGCAAAAAATCACGACGAGAATGCATACAATTTCCTCCCTTTACCTTTTGTCCCTTTGTCCCTATACCCCTTTGCCCCGTTCCTGCCATAATGCTACAACCGCCGTCTTCTTTTGTCAAGGCCTGCGACCATGCGTTATTCAGCCCTGTGCCACCCGTCTGCATGATAATAAGGCAGATTTCTGCCGCCAAGCCGATTTTAGGCTTGACAAATCCGCCGAAATTTAAGATAATGTATATATTGAACCGATAGCCTTATTATGGAGACGAACCTATGCGGCTGACGGTAGAGCAAAACGGCAAACCGATCAGTGACCTGAAGTTCGAGCAGGGTCCGATCTATGTCGGCAGGCAGCTGGGCAGCCAGGTCTTTCTGCCCGAGGTGACGGTGTCGCGCCAACATGCGGTTATCTACAGGACCAAGAGCGGGACATGGGTCATAGAGGACCTCGACTCCGCCAATAAGACCTTTATCAACAATAACGCTATTCACAAGCACAATATCCAGAATGGCGATCTTGTGCGCATAGCGGACTTTGCCATCACGATAGAACTGGACGGCACGCCTGCGCCGGATGAGCTGGCCGGCGACGAGACGCCCGGCGGCCCTCAAATGGAAGATACCATCATCGAGGTTCGCCACGATGTTCACACGATAATCCGGCGATTAGACGGCAGGGACGCGCCGAAGGTTGCGCTGCCGGCGAAACGGATGAAGCATTTCGCCCATGCGACGATAAACATTTCGCACGCCGATACATTGAAGCAGCTGCATCGCGAACTGCTGGATGCGATACTCTCGCAATTTGCCGCTCATAACGCCTGGACCGCCCTGCGGCTCGAGCCGGAAGGCCCGCTGGACTGCCAGGGCGGCAGGATGATCACCTCCGAGGCGGTCAAGCGTTCCGACCTGTTGGTCCAGCAGAGCCTCGCTGAGGCAATGGACAAGTGCCGCTACCTGCTGATACCGGATATGCCGAGGCAGACTTCGGACGTGAAGATCCGCTCGGCGATAATCGCGCCCGTTATCAAGAACGGTAAGTGCCACGGCGCTCTCTATGCGGACAACACAACCGACCACGAGCATTACACAATGGCGGATCTGGACTATCTGATACTGCTGTCGATCCACGCCGGGGCGGTACTTGAGTATATCTAATCGCCGGTCGTTAGCGCGTAGGATGGGTAACTTCGTTACCCATGCTGACGGATGAGCCTGCAGAACCGCATGGGTAACAAGTTACCCATCCTACGGCGGTCTGTGTAACGTCAGCGAGCGGTTATTCTGATGCTTTCTTTGCTAATTCTCCGAACCGGTGTACTACGGCTAAGGCTGGGTCGAGGGGTACTTCTACGTGTTTGGTGCCGGGCGGGGTGTTTACTGTTGGCGTTGGGCTTAGCTTCTTTCCCTTAAATTGCGGCAGCCATGCGCTCTGGGCTGCGAACATTTCTTCGGCCATATCGCGGATCTGTTTCAGGGTTAGCGTTGTCGACGTTAGCGGGTCCAGTGCGCATGCCGCCATTGCCAACTCGGGGTTGCCTTCTATCGCGGCTTGGACGGCGAGGCCCTGAACGGTTACGTTGGACTGGTTCAGGGCGGCTAACTGCGGCGGCAGGTCGCCTACGGATTGCGGGTGGAATCCGTCTTTATCGGCGATAACGGGCACTTCTGCGCAACATCCGGCTGGGAGGTTGGAGATGTAATCGTCGTTGCGGACATTGCCCTGGAATTGGAAGGGTTGTCCGGTTTCGAGTGCCTCGATGATGTAGGAGCAGTATTCGATGCTTCGCGGGCCGAGTTTGGCTGAGTCGTCGGCGAGGAAGTCGTCGTTTAGCAGATGTTCGTTAATGAGCAGGCACCATTTGTAGTATGCCCCGGTGGCGCCGCCGAAGTCGGGCTCGTCGCAGTAGAGGTCGAGGGCGTTCTTGCTGCTGCGGAACCAGGGCAGGTATTCCGACAGGTGGCCGGTGCTCTCGGTCATGAAATAGCCAAAGTGCCGCATGGTCTCGATCCGGACCTTTTCGTTGATGTAGTATTCGGGTTTTTCGCATCGCTCTTTGAAGATCGGGTAGAGGTCCTTGCCATTGTGCTGGAGTTTGAGGAACCACGCCATGTGATTGATGCCGGCTGAGAGGAAATCGATCTCGTTTTTGGGGACCTCGACGTATCGTGCGATCAGGTCGAGTGTGGTTTGCACACCGTGGCAGAGCCCGACGAATTTTGTATTCGGCGTCTGGCCGAGTGCCCAGCAGACCGGGGCCATTGGGTTTACGTAGTTCAGCAGATAGGCGTTCGGGCACAGTTCCTGCATATCCTTTGCGATATCGATCATTTCCGGTATCGTCCGCAGCGCCCGGAAGATCCCGCCGGGCCCCATGGTATCGCCGACGCACTGGTCGACGCCGTATTTCATCGGTATCTCGTAATCGTGGCGGAAGGCGTCGAGCCCGCCGATCTGGAGCATTACGATGACGTAATCGGCGTCTTTTAGGGCCTCGCGCCGGTCCAGAGTGATATCGACGGTCGCATTGAGCCCGTTTTCGGCAATAACGCGGTCGGCGTATGCCTTAACCCGCTCCAGCTTAGGCAACGTCCTGCTCATCAGGCAAAAGCGACTCGTACTAAGGGCCTCGGTAGCGACGATGTCAGTAAATAAGGTCTTGGAAAAAACAATGCTCCCAGCCCCGATCATAGCAATTTTAGGCATAATTCCGTATCTCCTGATTAAAAAATGGACATTTTAATAACGGCCAATTATATCCCCCGCTGGCACAATAATCAACAACCGACCGCAAAAGCGGGTACAGGTACAACCTGCCTTCCACCTTCGCCAAGGCTACGGCGAGACAGGTTGGCAGAACGTTACCGGGCCCCGTTTTTGCTTCCTGGTTCTGTATTGTCCGCAAAAGCGGGTACAG
>DAOVVQ010000181.1 GCA_030637065.1 Planctomycetota bacterium | reverse complement strand
GATAAAACACCGTGCGATGGATTTTAGCAGGGAGTGGAAAGACGAAAGCCGGGAACGCGCGGAAGCACAATCGTTCTGGAACGGTTTTTTTAATGTCTTCGGTATTAAAAGAAGGCGAGTTGCCAGTTTTGAAGAGCCGGTCAAAAACTTAGATGACAACTACGGCTTTATAGATTTATTTTGGAAGGGGATGCTGCTTGTCGAGCATAAGTCAAGAGGGGAAGACCTTGACAGGGCATATTCACAGGCATTAGGTTATTTTGCAACTCTTAAAGAACATGAGCTTCCTAAGTATGTTCTGGTTTCTGATTTTGGGCGGTTTAGATTATATAATCTGGATGATGACGAACAGCACGAGTTTGAGCTTGGTGATTTGCATGGAAATGTGAATCTATTCGGTTTTATTGCAGGATACACCCAAAAGAAATACAAGGACGAAGAGCCCGTCAATATAAAAGCCGCCGAGCGGATGGGGAAACTGCATGACGAGCTTTTAGGGAGCGGGTACAAAGGACACGAATTAGAAGTGCTTTTGATGCGTCTGTTGTTTTGTATGTTTGCAGACGATACGGGGATATTCGATAAAAACATCTTTACCGACTACATAAGGGACAGGACCAATGAGGATGGGAGCGATCTTGGGGCGCATCTGACATCTATATTCCAAACGATGAACACGATGACAGCAGAGCGTCAAAAACATATTGACGAATCGTTAGATGAGTTTCCGTATGTTAACGGAGGATTGTTCGATGAGACTCTTCAAATAGTGCATTTCAACGGTAAGACGCGTGAGGTGTTGTTAGAGTGCTGTGATTTTGACTGGGGCGGGATATCACCGGCTATATTCGGGTCGATGTTTCAATCTGTGATGAATTCGCAAGAGAGGCGAGAGCTTGGGGCGCATTATACGACAGAGAAAAACATCCTGAAACTTATCGAGCCGCTGTTTCTGGATGAGCTTAGAGCGGAGTTCGAACATATAAGGAACCTAAAGAGCGGTAAAACTAAACGACTTGGCGAGTTTCATAAAAAGATCGCAGAACTGAAATTTTTCGATCCGGCTTGCGGCTGCGGAAACTTTCTGGTGGTGACATACAGGGAGCTTAGGCGATTAGAGATAAGGCTGTTAAATGAAATACATCAGAAGCAACAGGTTATGGGGGAACTGCTGTCGCTTGTGGATGTGGAGCAGTTCTATGGGATCGAGATCGAGGAGTTTCCGGCAAGGATAGCTGAGACGGCAATGTGGCTGGTGGATCATCAAATGAATATCGAATTGTCGGAAGAGGTAGACGTGCAGCGGGCATCGCTGCCGCTGATACACTCGGCACATATCTTGAATGACAACGCATTGCAGGTTGACTGGGAAGAGTTTACACCAAAGGATGAGATAGACTATATCTTGGGTAATCCGCCGTTTATCGGTTCAAAATTCCAAGACGTGAAACAAAGAAATGAAATCAAGCATATCTTCGAGGGCGTTAAAGCATGCGGGGTTCTGGATTATGTGGCCGCATGGTATTTGAAGGCCGCTCAGTACGTTAAAGGTACAAAGAAGAAAGTTGCGTTTGTATCCACAAACTCAATTACGATGGGAGAGCAAGTGGGTATACTCTGGAACGAATTATTTAACAATTATAGTATTAAGATATATTTTGCACACCGTACATTCAGTTGGAGCAGCGAGGCCAGAGGTAAGGCGGCTGTTCATGTTGTCATCATCGGATTTGCAGCGTTTGATATTGACAACAAATTTATTTACGAATACGAAGATGTTAAGGGCGAACCACATCAAGTAAAAGCCAATAATATTAACTCTTATTTAATTGACTCAGGTGATGCAGTTATTTTGTCGAGAACTAATTCAATATGTGAAGTTCCCAAGATGGGAATAGGCAATAAGCCGATAGATGATGGCAACTATTTGTTTACAGAGAAAGAAAAGAAGGAATTTGTACGTTTGGAACCATGTGCAGAGCGATACTTTAGGCCCTTTCTTGGAGCAAGAGAGTTCTTAAATAAACGAAAACGATGGGTCATGTGGCTGGGTGAAACGTCTCCGACAGAGCTTAGAAAAATGCCCAACGTTTTGAAAAGAATTGAAGCCGTCAAGCAATTTCGTCTTGCAAGCAAGAGCAAGCCTACACAAGCTATTGCAAAGACACCAACACGTTTTCACGTTGAAAATATGCCAAGCTCGCACTATCTGTTAGTCCCAAGAGTATCATCAGAAAGACGTATCTATATACCTATTGGTTTTTGCGGATCCGAAATCGTTACCAGTGATGCCTGCTTAATCGTTCCCGATGCCACACTCTATCATTTTGGGATATTGACATCATTGATGCACATGGCCTGGGTGAAACATATTTGCGGTCGGCTAAAAAGTGATTTCCGATATTCCAAAGATATCGTTTACAATAATTATCCGTGGCCTAAGAAGCCAAGTGAAAGCAAAGTTGCGAGAGTTGAGGCGGCTGCACAAGGAGTTTTAGATGAGCGTGCGAAGCATCCCGAGAGCAGTCTTGCGGATATGTACGATCCTTTGACGATGCCTGCTGGTCTGGTTAAGGCTCATAATGTTTTGGACAGGGCTGTTGACAGGTGTTATCGGGGCAAGGCGTTTGGCGGTGAGATGGAACGGTTAGAATACCTGTTCGGGCTGTATAATGAGTATACCGCACCTTTGATAAAGGAAGAGAAGAAAAAACGCAGGAGAAGAAGATAACGGTTTCGCTTGGTGATACGATCAGAGCTATGGCAACGGTTGACGAGATAATCGAGGGGCACGGTGGCTGGCCGATCAAGTGACCGCGTGGGGCTGGTTCATTGGTGCGAAATATCGCACCCTACATTTGGCAAAGTATTCAGCGTGGGCCAGGGTGCGGCCTGCCGGCTAAACAAGTAATCCGCATGGGTAACGAGTTACCCATCCTACGGGGTGTCATTTTTGTTCTGGGAAATTTAAGGGCCCCAAGACGTTCCTGCTGGTCTTTTGGCAGTGATGCGAGTTCGGCGATGAATGTGGCGGGGATCTTGATTAGAGGCGAGGTTTCTGCGCCTGCGAGTAGTGCTTTTAATGCGGCGTTTAGTATGTCTTTGCGTTTTGCCATTTTAATATCTTCAACATGCTTGTGCGAGTACCAGCATGGCACCGGGCTGGTTCGGTTTCTTTGTGTCGCCCTTTCAGGGCTTAGGCGTTTTTTTGTTTCGATACCCAGGGCGTTGCCCTGGGCTGTATTGTTTTCGCCCCTTTGGGGCTGGTTAATTTTCCGCGTGGGCCAGGGCCGGCCCTGCCGGGTGATTGCGCGGGTTTCACAGATTCAAATCAAAAGGATGGCAACCATCCACCTCGGCGTTGCCTCGGTGGCTGCCACCCAAATCAGTATTCAGTGGATAGTATCCAGTATCCAGATTTCAGCGTGGGCCAAGGCCCACCCTACTGATTACTGGGCGTAGTGTTAAACAATCGACGTTAGAAGCTTACTTTTGGTACTTCTCTTTCTGCTTGGTTTTCTATTTCGAAGAAGTCTCTTTTTTTGAAGTTGAATGAGTTTGCTATTATGTTCGAGGGGAACATTTGGGTTTTGTTGTTGAAGAAGAGTACCTGGTCGTTGTAGCCCTGGCGTGCGAAGGCGATCTTGTTTTCTGTGCTGGTTAGGGTTTCCTGTAGTGAGAGGAAATTCTGGTTTGCTTTGAGGTCCGGGTAATTTTCTACTACCAGCATGAAGTTGCTCAGTGCTCCGCTTAAGGCGCCCTCGGCTTTGGACGATTCCGAGACCGAGCCGGCTCCCATCGCCTGGCTCCTGGCCCTGGTTATCGACTCGAAGGTGTCTCGCTCGTGCTGCATGTAGCCTTTGGCGGTCTCTACGAGGTTGGGGATGAGATCGTGCCGCCTCTTCAACTGGACGTCGATCTGCGACCATGCGTTGTCGACCTGGTTCCTCAGCCGAACCAGCGAATTGTACATGCCGATGACGGTGACGATAATCAGTAGTACAATTACGCCTATAACGATTGCTGGTCCCATCTTATTTCTCCTTAATTAAGACATTTCGTCCGGTTTTTTTACACGATCCCACAGCAAGCAGTATTTCCGGCTGGGGGCCAATGGCAGCAATGTAAGCAAAAACGGTATTGGAGTCAAACAAAAATGGTTTAGTGCTGCGGCGATGGGTGGCTGTGGTCTGGGTTTGGGGGCATTTTTGCGCTTTATTCTCGTGCCTGATCCATATGGCATTGTATATCGAGCAGATTTTACATAACCCTTTCAGGGTATATTAAGGATGCGTGGTGTCGTTTACCCAGGGTGGCGCTTCGCTGACCCTGGGCTGAACTTAACAGCCCCTTCGGGGCAGAACTGCTTAACAGCCCCCGTTCGGCTTCGCTCAGGGGGCTATTTGGCGGGATTATACGGTCTTTGCAGGATGGGAGGTTTGGGTAAGGCGAAAAGGGGGTTTTGGGTACGGATGTGTGGGGGATCGGTCTTTGTTTTTGGATTGCGGATTAATAAGGACCTATAATATCGTGGCGGTAGGAGATTTTTTCAAAAAAGTCTTTGGAAATCGGGCCTGAATGTGATAGAATTAACGTGGTGAGATTTGTCTCGCGGATATTGCGGGGCAATCTTGACCGGGTAAGGGAGGTTGTTGGTTGGGGCCATGCGCAAACTTCTCTGCTTGTTTTCTGTGACGTGAAGTGGAAATTTCGTACACAGGGTACGCGATAATATATGCCATGGGAGATTTGGTGTAAGTCTAAACTCAAATTGATTGAGGAGGTTTGTCATGCGAAGTAAGACATTGTTGTTGGTCACGTCGGTTGTTCTTTTGGGGTTTTGCGGCGAGAGTTTCGGTTTGCAGGTTACGAACTGGACCGGTAGCGGCGGGGACGATTTCTGGAAGACGGGGGCGAACTGGAGTACGGGGGCGGTTCCGACGCAGTTTGCGGACGTGCGTATAAGAGATATGCTTGTGACCGATCCGGCGTGTCTGATCGACGCTACGCACGTTGGGGCGGATGCGGCGGACCCGAATTTTCTGAGGGTTGGTTACGGCGGAACGTTTGGTAAACTGCGGATGACCGGCGGCGTTCTTGCGGTTGGGGTCAGCAACGTCAGGATAGGTAATGGAGCTAATTCGACGGGTGAGTTTTACCTGGAAGGGGGAACAGCTTCGTTTGTGGGTGATCGGTATGTTGCCAATAACGCCACCGGCCCGGCAAGGGGCTTGATCGATATATCAGGGGGCAGCTTGAGCGTGGTTAAGACGACCCGGATCGGCTACAACGGTATTGGTACTCTTAACATATCGGGCGGCTCTATGAGTGTCGCTGCGGTAACCGATGTTGGCCGGGGGGGCGGTGTCAGCGAGGGTACGATTAACATGACCGGCGGCGAGCTTGATATATCGAACAATCTGATGGTCGGTTTGAGCAACTCTATCGGTCGTGTACAGCTTGATGACGGTACGATTAGTGCGATAAAAATCGAAATAGGAAGCGGAGGTGGTTCGTTTGCTGAGTTTTACGTGGATGGTGGAA
Organism: Planctomycetota bacterium; assembly: GCA_030637065.1. Lineage (GTDB taxonomy): Bacteria > Planctomycetota > Phycisphaerae > Sedimentisphaerales > Anaerohalosphaeraceae > DAOVVQ01. The sequence goes on along the minus strand of DAOVVQ010000181.1, from coordinate 2,254 downwards.
CGGTTTCAACCAGCAACCAGATATTTGTTGCCGATAACGACGCTGCAACCGGTCTGCTGGATATGTCAGACGGCAGTTTGAATGTGACAGGTGCATTCCGAGTCGGCCAAAAGGGTGATGGCACGTTTAACCTGTCCGGGGGAACTGTGAATCTGGCGTCCGCTATGCAGATAGGCCGGCAGAGCTATAAAGCTGACAACAGGAGCGGCGAGTTCAATATCAGCGGTGGTACCGTGAGTTCAAACTCTGATGTAATTGTCGGCAAGGCGAACAACGGCATTACCGGTGTCGGTACGATCAATATGACCGGTGGCGAGATTACTACGTCGGGCGATCTTGATGTCGGTTCTGACGGCTCGACGGGTGATGTTAATCTCGATGCCAGTACGATTCGTGCGGCTAATCTGGTTATGTCGGCAACGGGGAAGATTACGTTAGATAACGGTGTGTTGATTTTGAACGGTGACGATACGAGTACTGTTCAGGGTTATGCGGATAACAACTGGATTGTAGAAAAGAGCACCGGCCTGGGCAGGGCGGTTCGGGTCGAGTACGATGCGGGCACGAACAAGACTACGGTATCAAAGGATCTTACGCTTTTGAGGTTTGCGTATAACGAAAGTCCTGCGGACAACGTTGCGGTTGAGCTTGATCCTACCGGTCCTGTTACGCTGAGCTGGTCTGCGGGTGATTATGCTACGGACCATGATGTTTACGTAGGGACGAGCTTTGCAGATGTCAATGATGCAACGATTTTGACGCCGGTAGTGTATAAGATTCGGCAGGGAGTCGCGGTGACGACGTATGATGTCAGCGGGCTTAACTTTGGCGAGACGGTCTACTGGCGGATCGACGAGGTCAACAGCGGGGCCGGTATTCCACCTCTGACCAAGGGGACCGTCTGGAGCTTTTCGGTTCTGGATACGATCATTGTCGAGAACTATGACGGTTATGCCGACACGACGGCTTTGAAGGCTGTGTGGGTGGAGAACGGGGCTGTGATAGTGCTGAATGATGAGTTTTACGGCAATAGTATGGGTGTGCGTTACAATGCGGCGAGCGGGTCGGGTGACTCTGAGGCCTCGCTGACGTTTGGCGCCGGTCAGGACTGGACGACTGGCGGGGCGGTTTCGCTTTCGCTGACGTTCAAGGGCGAGCCGAATAATGTTGCCGCGGGTATGTACCTGACGGTCGAAGACGGCAGTGCCGGCAGCGGTACTTCCGCCTACGCGGGCGACGCCGGCGATCTGGTTCAGGAAGACTGGGAAGGCTGGCAGACGTGGGATGTTGACCTTGCGGCCTTTGGCGTGGACCTTACGGATGTGACGAAACTGATCATCGGAGTCAACTCCGGCAGTGAGGCTACTCCTTCGCAGGATTACGGTTATGTTTCGTTCGACGATATCATTCTCTATCCGCCTCGTTGCAAGCCCGAATATGTGACGACGAGCTTTAACTACGATTGCACGACGGACGAGGACGACCTCGAGGTTATCAACGATGCATGGCTTGAGAGGGAATATAATGTGGCGGCGGTTACGCCTAACAGCGGCGGGTTGCAGGCTCACTATTTGTTCGATGAGACGACGGGCACGAATGCCGCGGACGATTCCGGTAATAGCAATGATGCAACGGTCGATGCGGCTGGGGCAGGTGCTTGGGATGCGGCGGGTGGCAGAGGCGGCAGCGGTTGTCTGGCCTTTGACGGGACGTTCGGTGTTTCGATCCCGAGTGCGGTGTTCACAGGTATCAGCGATGCGGTGTCAATCTCGGTGTGGGTCAAGGACGATGCCGCGGTCAATCCCGAGAGCGTTGGTCGTGCCGAGTTCGGTGCAGGTCCGAGAGATCCCAACGAATGGTGGGATCGCGTTACGTGGATACAGGACAGCCCCGAGGATTACGTTGGTCAGTGGAACCACTACTGCTTCGTGAAGGATGTAAGCACGGGCTTTATGTGGATGTATCATAACGGTGTGATGGTATCTCGCGATAAGCGGGCGGCCCAGCCGATAGGTGTTGGTGGTTGGGGCAGCTCTAAGATAGGTGCCAGTACCGATGGCGACAGCGGTTATTACGTCGGCAAGATGGACGATTTCCAGATCTATGACTACGCGTTAAGTCATGCGGAGGTTGTCAGCCTTTCCGGTCTCAGTGATGTCGACCAGCCCTTACAGCCGGTCCTTTCGCCGGTAGACCCGGTAGCAGACGGCATAATCAACCTGTTCGATATTGGTCGTTTGGGTGAGTCGTGGAT
>DAOVVQ010000067.1 GCA_030637065.1 Planctomycetota bacterium | reverse complement strand
GACAACTGCGGGTCGCGCGTCAAATTCCCTAACAGGACAACCTTATTAAAACTTCCCATTTTTCGCTCCCTCTGTTTACCTGAATAATCACTCTATCCGTACCACATTCTGAAACCGGCTCAAGATGACCGATATATCCCGTAGCCATCCGGGCTGTTGTAAACCTGCACCGGCAACCGCAATAACGCTCGATCAGGCCTCGGTCTCGTCCGGCTGGGGCGATGAATCAGCCGCATCCTGAGCGACTTCGGCAACCTCTTCGCCTGCTTCGGCAACCTCGGCAACATCTTCACCTGCTGGCGCATCAGCGGGCTGGTCCTCTTCGCTCGCTGCCTGATCACCAGAATCAGATTCGGCCTCGGCCTGGGCAGCAGCCTCAGCCGCCGCCTTCTCCTCAGCCGCTTTTTCTTCGGCAGCCTTTTCTTTCGCCGCAGCCGCTTTTTCCGCCGCAATCTCAACCGCCATCGCCGGAGTAGGCCGATCGATATCTTCCTGGCTCATACGATCCGTGCGAAGGACCAGCACACGCGTGATCTGCTCGGAAAGCTGAACATCCCGCTCGATCGAGGTGATACGCAAAGGATCGACGTTAAAGTACACCAGAATGTACGTACCCCGACCCTTGCCGTTGACATCATAGGCAAGACGCCGCTCGTCCCATTTCCGCAGGCTGACTACCTCGCCCTCAGCGCGACTTATCACCTTCTCGATAGACTTGATTGTCCCGTCCCAATCCGAAGCGGCATCGCCGGAATCGACCAAAAACATACCTTCATATAATCGTTTTACGACTGTATCCAAACCAGTACCTCCCATCAAAAATCCAAATCATTCTTCCGTTCTTTACGCCTTATCCTGCCTGTTAAATTCATTCATCATCTTATCGGCACCCTCTTTGAGCCAGCATCGAAGCGCCTGGCACGTTGTGTCAACCGCCCGGTCGAGAAGCTTCTTCTCCTCGCCCCTGGGCCGGCTCAAAACATAATCGCTCGCTATCTGATGTTCGTTCTTGCCGATACCGACACGGATCCGACCGAACTCCTGAGTACCTAACTTCTCTATAATGTCACCAAGACCCTTATGCCCTCCGGACGAACCCTTCAGCCGTATGCGAATCCTGCCAACATCAAGAGCCATATCGTCCGTCACGACCATAATATCCTCGGCAGAGATCCCAAAATATCTCATCGCCGAAGCAACAACCTCGCCGCTACGATTCATATACCACTGGGGCTTTAACAGCATAAGCGTCCATCCCGAAATAATACGGTCGCCAAACATCGCCCCGAACTTCTTCTTATTGAAAATAACATCCAGATCGCTCGCCAGACGGTCGACAACGTCAAACCCGATGTTATGGCGCGTCCCGGCATACTGCCCGCCCTGATTGCCAAGACCGATTATCACCTTTTTTTCATACATACCAGTTGTATCCCTGTCATACCCGTCTATGTTTTCATGCTCTGCACAGGCCGCCGCCCACCGCAAAACGCATGGCAATATCTCATCCAACGCCGCAGCAACACAAACTTCACGTCTCACCGGGTCTATCCATACGCAACGCACTCAAACCGAATCCGCCCGTATCCAATACACCCATGCCGAATCCGCCCACATCTGACGCATACGCACTCGATCCTTAGCACCGCGGCAACTCTACTCGGACTGCCCTTCGGTTCCTTCTTCAGGGGCCTTTTCCGTTATCACCTCGGGAGCGGTAGGCATCTCTTCTTCCATCTCTTCGGTGCTCTTGGCTGCCGCCACAAGGTGGCACGTCAACACAAGCGCGTCAGCGGCGGTGGCAAGCTTCATGCCGCCGGGAAGCTCGACATCGCCGGCATGGATCGCATCGCCAACGCCAACTTCCTTGATGGAAACCACGATAACCTCCGGAATCTCGCTTACCTTGCACTCCACTTCGAGATGATCCAGGTGCTCGTCGATGATCCCGCCTTCGTGGGAACCCTCACTCGTACCCTTAAGCTCGAGCGGAACCCTCACCGTAACGATCTCCGCCAGGTCAACCCGCACCATGTCGACATGAATAATACCCTTGCCAAGATGGTCATACTGCAGGTCCTTGATAAGCAGAGTCTCTTTGTTCTTGTCGATATCCGCATCAAAAAGCCGGTGACCGTGGTGAAGACCTTCCGTGAAATCGTGCAAATCGAACGAAACCGCCGCCGGGTCCTTACCGTGACCATAAATGATCGCCGGGAGTTTACCGCCCTTGCGAAGCCTCGCCGCATGCCTGGAACCAACCTTGTCCCTGAGTTCGCCTTTCAAAACCATTCTGTCCGCCATAACGTCCTCTCACTAATAGCAAATGTCAATATCGCCGCCGAATTACACCGGCATTTTATAACCTCAAACGATCAACTCTTCGATTCAAACATACTGCTGATCGACTCGTTATTATGTATCCTGCGAATCGCCTCGCCTAAAAGCTCCGCAACCGACAGGATCTTAATACCCAACGCTTTGGGCCCGTCCTTCAATGGTATCGTGTCCGTAACTATGATCTCGTCGAAGGGCGCCGACTTAAGCCGCTCTACCGACTTGCCCGCAAAAACACCGTGCGTCGCAGCGGCAATTATACTCCTGGCCCCGCGGGCCTTAACAAGCTCGGCGGCACCGCACATCGTCCCCGCCGTAGAGATCATGTCGTCACACATAACAACGTTCTTACCCTTGACATCGCCTATAATCTCACTGCATTCGACCTCGCTGCCGTTGAGCCGACGCTTGTGAATGATCGCAAGATCGCCGCCCAACAGGGACGCGTAACGCGACGCCGTCTTCATATTACCGACATCAGGCGATACGACCGCAATATCCGATACCTCCTTGCTCTTCAAATAACTCACAATGACAGGCTCAGCCGTCAAATGGTCCACGGGAATATCGAAAAAACCCTGCAACTGCTTGGCGTGAAGGTCAATGGAAAGAACACGCCCCGCACCCGCCGTCGTGATCAGGTTCGCGACCAGCTTGGCTGTGATCGGCACCCTGCCGGAATCCTTGCGGTCCTGACGTGCATAACCGAAATACGGAATAACCGCTGTTATACGCGCCGCGGACGCACGACGAAGACAATCGAGAAAGATCAACAGCTCCATCAGACTGCTGTCAACAGGACGACACGTCGCCTGGACCACAAAACAATCACGCCCGCGAACATCCTCTTCCAGCTTGATAAGCTTCTCGCCATCCGGAAACGGCGCGATCGTCGCCACGCCCGGACGAACCTCCAGGTAATCGCAGATAGACGCCGACAAAGCCTCACTGCTCGTGCCGCCAAATATCTTCACATCGTCAGTTAACTTCATTACTTTCCATCCTTGCCAACAAAAGATTTCATATTGTCCCCGGAAACCACCGTTCCCGCCTCAATATCCGACCCCTCACGCAAACACGCAAACGGGCCTATCCGGCAATTCTCACCGACCGTCACATTTCCTTCAATATACGTAAACGGCTCGATCACCGTGTCAACTCCGATCTCGGCACGACCGTCTATCCATGTCGTCGCAGGGTCAACTATCGTAACCCCGCCAGCCATCAACCGCTCCTGTATCCGCCGACGCATGATCGCGCTGATAATACCAAGCTGACGCCGGTCATTAACACCTATCGCATCTTCAGGACTGACCGCTGTCACCGCGGAAACCTTTTTACCGCCGGCAATGATCACCGCGATCGCATCCGTCAGATAATACTCGCCCTTGCTGTTGTCGGGACGGATACTTTCCAACGCCTCGAACAAAACCGAACTGTCAAAGCAGTAATACGAAGGATTAACCTCCGTTATCCGCTTCTCTTCGTCCGTACACTCGTTTTCCTCGACTATCCCTTTAATATTGCCGTCGGCATCCCGAACAATACGTCCGTATCCGAACTGGTCTTCCATAATACTCGTCGCCAGCGTCGCAGCGGCGCCGCCAGCGCCATGCTTTTCGATCAGCTTATCGAGCGTCTCTGCACGGATCAGCGGCATATCACCGCAAAGAACAAGGCACTGACCCTCAAAACCCGCCAAATGCTCCTTGCAACACATCACCGCATGACCGGTACCCTTGCGCTCGGCCTGCTCGACAAACACTATATCATCGCACCGGGCATACCGCGAGATTATCTGCTCTTTGCCGTAACCGACAACAAGATACATCTTCGCAACACCCAACCGGCGAAACGCGTCGAGAACATAATCAAGCATCGCACGACCGCACACCTCATGGAGAACCTTGGCGACCTTCGTCTTCATACGAGTGCTCTGACCCGCAGCCAATATTATCGCAACACGCTCTGCCATAACCGAAAAAACCGATCGTCCGAACAAATAACCAAAAACCACTGAAAAATGCTACCCGGCCAGGACTCGAACCTGAACTAGAAGATCCAAAACCTTCTGTGCTACCATTACACCACCGGGCAGTAATATTAGCTCTAACACAAAAAGACTCTCAGCCCGAAACCTGGCGCAAAAACAAGCTGCTGGTCGCGGAGCCCGCACAGTAAGCGGACTGAATGGGCCCTGCCGGAGGCTTGAACTGGCCATGCCGCGATAGCTGCCAGCCCCAAAAAAAATCGCAACCCCGTGCGACAGAGCTTTATCTCAAAGCGGTAAAATAGACGAACCACCCAAAATCGTCAAGCTTTTTCCAAAAAAAACTTCCACAACTCCCAAAAAGCCGCCCCCACCCCACAAAAACACCCCTATAACCCCCTCAAACAGCCTTCGCCCGCCCACAATCAACCCTCACGCACCAGGAAGCAGCTTGTATAATAGTGTGAAAACAGGATTCAGAATCATATCTATAATACCAGCGTAAAGGCACACCACAAGCACCACCATCCAGGCCATCGTCCACTTACCCGATATCACCGGTTTTGCGCCCGGAAAAATACAAGGCCAGATCTTGCTGCCGTCAAGCGGCGGTACCGGCAGGAGATTTATCACAGCCAAAACGGCATTTATGAGGTATATGCCCATAAAGCCCGGCCCCAGGAGCCCCGGCGGACGCAGATACAGCACACCTAACGCGATCCCGCAAAGGATCAGGTTGCTCGCGGGACCAGCCAACGAGCTGAGCAGATAGTGGAATCTCGGCCTCCGGAAATTCCGAATATTGACTATCACAGGCTTGCCCCACCCAAAACCCAGAATAAACAGCGCCGCCGTACCCATCGGCGACAAATGCCGCAGGGGATTGAGGCTCACCCGACCGGCCCGCTGGGCTGTATCGTCACCAAGCCACATAGCTGTGATCGCATGTGCCGCCTCATGCACCGTAAGCCCGATTATCAGGCCGGGAAGCAAAATCAGCGACTGTTCCAAATCAACCATTGCACCCTCACAAAAAAAAGATGTCGAAAACGGACTCCATCACCCCACATTACCCTCCATCACCACCGACATCCTAAGTGAAAATGCAAAAACTGTCCAGACAATTACCACGCCATCGATTTGCTGCCCCTGCTTACGATTCCGGATGCTTTCGCGCCTTGCGATACTTCTTGCGGATCCTCCGCGTAAACGGCGATAGCCCCATAAGCACCAGCAACGCCAGAAGCGTTGTCAAAAGCGCAATAAAATACATCCCCGCCCCACACGCGATACCGATACTCGACACCAGCCAGATACAAGCTGCCGTCGTCAAACCATGAACACCGCTGCCCTCATGGATCAAAACACCGGCACCCAAAAAACCCACACCGGTAATCACCGCCGCCGTCATCCGACCCAAAGCCTGCGGCGATGCTTCCATGGACCCTGAAACAACCGTAAAAGCCGCCGCACCAAGACAGATCAGAATATTCGTACGCAAACCCGCGGCCTTACCGTGGATCTCACGCTCAAAACCGATCGCCCCGCCAAGCAAAGCCGCACTGATCAAAGACAGCCCCTGTTCAAATTCCACTATCACAGCAATCCCCTTAATCGCAAAACCGTATTGTCAAGTCTCAGTCCTCGTCTTCGTCATCTTCATCTTCGTCCTCACCCTCATCTTCGTCGTCTTCTTCCTCTTCATCCTCGTACTCGTCTTCCTCGACATCTTCGTCCTCGACCTCCTCAATGGCGTCTTCGTATTCCTCCTCGTCGCCTTCGGTAAGGTCCTCCATCCCCGCAACCGTCTCAGTCATCATCTCCTTCTTCGCCGCCTCATACTCATCGACAGTCATCGTCACCTCGCGGGCCTGGCTGCCCTTATACTCACCCAAAAACCCGGACGCCGCCATCAGCTCTATTATCCTCGATGCCCTGGCATAACCGATACTAAGCCGGCGCTGCAATAGCGAAACACTGCCGCGCTTCGTCTCAAGAACTATCCGAACCGCCTCGTCAAACAGATCATCCTTGGTCATTGCCGACGTATCGATACGGTTAAGCTGCATAAGCTCCGGGTGGAACTGCGGCTGGGCAACTTCCTTGAGGAACTTGACCACCACCCGCACCTCCTTATCGTCGACAAAACCGCCCTGTGCACGCATAAGATCGCTCGTGCCCGGCTTTAAGAACAGCATATCACCCTGACCAAGCAGCGTCTCGGCGCCATTCTGGTCGAGGATAATGCGGCTGTCCATCCGCGAAGCCACGCGAAAACCGATCCGGCACGGCATATTCGACTTGATAAGCCCCGTCACCACCGTAGCCTGCGGACGCTGGGTCGCTACCACCAGGTGAATACCGACCGCCCGGCTCTTCTGGGCAAGCCGAACAATATAAGCCTCGATCTCCTTGCCAGCCGTCATCATCAAATCCGCCAATTCGTCGATCACGATCACAAGATGCGGCAGACGCTTGGGGATCTTCGCCTCCTCCTCGGGCGTCGACGGTTTGAACCGGCTGACTATCTCCTCTGCACCCAGCTTATTATACGACGCGATATTTCGTACCTGGGCCTCAGCCAAAAGCTCGTAACGCTCGTCCATCTTCGTCGTCGCCCAGCTCAAGATCTGCTCGGAACGCTTGATATCGGTCACCGGAGGACACATCAGGTGCGGGATCATATCAAAGATCGCCATCTCGACCATCTTCGGGTCAATCAGTATCATCTTGACCTCGTCGGGACGCCGCGTCATCAAAATGCTCATGATAATGCTGTTGATGCACACACTCTTACCCGAACCGGTCGTACCAGCGATCAAAAGATGCGGCATCGCGGCAAGATCCGCCGTCAAGACCTCGCCCGAAGAACTCTTGCCCAAAAACAGCGGGATATGCATCCGGTCGGGACGACTGCCGCCGCGCTGGATCAAATCCTTGATACGAACGACCTCCCGCTGCGTATTGGGAACCTCGATACCGATCGTATGGCGACCGGCAAGGGGAGCAACCACCCGCACCGAGCCGGCACTAAGCGCACGGGCCATATCGTTGGCAAGGTTGGATATCTGGCTGACCTTGATGCCCGGAGCAAGCTCCAGCTCATACATCGTTATCGCCGGACCAGCCTCGGCGTTGACCACATGGGCATGTACCCCGAACTCACTCAATAATGACTCCAAAGCGCTCGCCTTGCGCTCGACCATCTTCTCCTGGATCGCAGTAAAACCAAACTCCGGGCTCTTTAGCAAGCTCACCGGCGGCAACTCATAATCCTCATAACTCTTGGGAACATAAGACTTTGCGTCACGACCTCCGCCCGCAACCGACATCCCGGCGACACTTGCGCCGCTATCTGCCTTCTTCTTGGCGACCTTGGCTTTTTTGCCCGACCTCCTCAGGATCCCGGACCGCCCCCGACTAGCATCTTCGCCTCCAGACTGCTCGTCCGAAGATTCATCGGGTGGGGATATCGGCTCCCTGACCGCCGACGGGGCACGAAGTATCGAAACCGCCCGCTGGGCACGCTTCTGCTGACGCTCGTTAAGTTTATGCCAGATCGCCCCCAATTCACGCGAGCGCTCGCGTGCCGCTGACCACGCTGGGGCCGCCAGGCCGAAAAACCTGCATATCCCAAGACCGATCCACCGCAAGATCGCCAACACAGCCGTATCCGCCAACAAGATCGCACCCACAAGCCACGTGCTGCCAACTACTATCGACGTGCCAAGCGTGGCAAGATGGCCCTGGAGAAAATTCGCCGATGAAATCCCTAATATCCCACCCCCACCCATCGGAAAACCGCTGCCGCTGACCGGCTGAAAAAAATAAACACTGCTCGAAAGGGCACTGACCAAAAGCCCCAGGCCAATCGCACGAAGGGTCGGCTGAGTGATCTTAACCCCCGTCAGGCTCGCACCAAGACCCCAGATACCCACGCCAAGCAGCACGTAAACACCCGGTCCGATATAATACATCAGGTAATACGAGAAAAATGCACCGATCGAGCCACACCAGTTCGCCACCGGATCGTTATGAGGCCAGACATAATCACTGGGCTTATCGCCGATATCAAAGCTGAAACAACTGAAAATCAGCACAACACACCCCGCCAACGCAAATCCTGCCAGCGCCACCTTATAAAGATTCCGCTCTTTCAATGCCCGCTTACCTCAAAAAACGCCTTAACAGTACTACCAGGCCCGATTTCCAAAAACCGCGCACCCTCTCCTATCGGCAAGTACCCCTTGTTTTCTGTAGTAATAACCCCCGAACCTCTGCCCCCAATACCCCCACTAACCTGTCACGGCCACCGCCTCAGGCCCCTCATCACCCGCTGAGACACACAACATATCAGTGCTACCGGTGCCATGCTTGTGCTTGCACAAACATGTTTGGTCGCCCCATCAGCCCCCGGTTATTTTTTCTTTGGCTCTTCGAGCAGTTTATCTAATTTTTTGGTGTTCGTCCTGGTGGTCTTTCGTGGGATCTTGACTACTACCCCTAATCGCCCCAATTCACCGGCTACCTCGGGTTGATATGGATCGATCTGGAAGCTGCGGCGAAGGAACTCCTCCGCCAAGTCCCTCTTACCCTTGCTGAGGTAGTAATAACCGACCTGCTTGTTCAGAGCCGCTGAATTCGGAGCCAGGTCCAGCGCCTGCCGGTAGCACGCCACCGCATAATCGTCCATCAGTTCCCTTTGGAACCCCTTACCCAGGAGCAGCGAGGAGGCCGCTGAAAAACCCGCCCGGTTCATCGCCTGCTCAGCGGCAAGCCGCGACCGCGACTTATCGCCGGCGTCCTGAAGCGTCCGCACGATCGCCGCCTCGGACGGCCAGTGAACCGGATCAAAACCCAGCGCAACATGAAACTCGGACTCCGCCTTGTGCCACAGACCGTCGGCATGGTATATCCTGCCCAGCCGGTAATGCGACTCGGCATCGCCGTAATCCTTCTCGATCCGTGCCAGCAGTTCGCCCTTGTGCTGCTCGCTGTCGGTCAGGGGAATCTCACTGATCTTCTGCCTGCCCGACGGGCCACACCCAACCGCCAGCAATGCCAATACCAAAATAACCGCTATCCTTATCGTGTTCGCCATTTTAGCCTCCCTTCAGAGCGCCGGAAATACCGCCAAAAATTACGTTTTCGGTTCCTAACACATTCTCCACACCCCGCCGGACGATATCAAGCGAAAAATATCGCAAAAATACGACTAAACCGCCAACACCCTCAAACGTCCAGATTCTGGACCTCAAGGGCATGCTCGCGGATAAAGTTCCTGCGTTTCTCAACATCGTCGCCCATCAGGATGCTGAAAAGCCGGCTCGCCTCGACGGCGTCCTCGAGCTTGACCTGGAGCAGCGTCCGCTTTTCAGGATTCATCGTCGTATCCCAAAGCTGATCCGAGTTCATCTCGCCCAAACCCTTGAACCGCTTAACCTGGATGCCCTGGCCGCCGATCTCACGAATAGCCGGACAAATACCACCCAAAGACGCCACCTGGTGCCTCTGATCGCCGCAGGTTATCTCGAATTTCGTCGGCAGGGCCTCTCCCGACACCGCCTTGGCTGCCTTGAGCAAAAAGTCCCGCATATCAAATCCGAAATCAGCCCGGATTCGCTTGTCGACCTCATTTAAACGGACGACCTCGTGGAGCTCCTCGGCAACGACCTTCGAGCCGTTACCTCCGGGGTGACCATCTTCAACCTGGCCGTCGAAATCCGCTAATCGCTTCTCATAAGCGGCCTTGTCATAGAAAAACTCGCTCTCGCCCTCGACCCGAATATGAAAAGTCGGCAGCCGCTGACCGTCGTAGTAATTCTTGACAAACGACCCGAACACGATCCCGCGCCGATCAAGAACCCCTATTGTCCGCTCGACATCATTTAACAGCTTCACCAACAAAGCCAGCTTGCTGCCCTCGATCTCAGCCGGCCCGTCATCTCCGTCGCGTACATAAAGAACCGTCCCTTCCAGGCCCCGGGCCTCCATACGCTTTCGCATCTGTGGCTCATTGAGCACATACTCGGACTTTTTCTTGCCCTTCATCTTCAACTCATAAAGCGGCGGCTGGGCGATAAATATCTTTCCCTGCACGATAAGATCGAGCATCTGCCTAAAGAAAAACGTCAAAAGAAGCGTCCGTATATGAGCCCCGTCAATATCGGCATCGGTCATCAGAACGATCTTGCCGTACCTGCACTTTTCAATATTGAAATCATCGATCCCGATGCCAGTACCCAACGCGCTTATGATCGTACGAATTTCTTCGTGACCCAACATACGCTCGACACGGGCCTTCTCAACGTTGAGTATCTTTCCCTTCAAAGGCAATATCGCCTGGAGCTTCCTGTCCCTGCCGCCCTTGGCCGAGCCGCCCGCCGAGTCGCCCTCAACGATGAATATCTCCGTATTAACCGTATCCTTACTCGAACAATCCCAGAGCTTGCCGGGAAGATTGGCGCCGCTTAAAGCGCCCTTTCGCCGCGTAAGCTCGCGGGCCTTCCTCGCCGCCTCGCGCGCCGCAGCCGCCTGGATCGCCTTGCTCAAAACACGCTTGGCGATCGCGGGATTTTCTTCCAGGAAAATACCGAGCTGCTCATTGAGCATCGTCTCGACAAAACTGCCGACCTCCGGATTACTGAGGCGGACTTTCGTCTGTGCCTCGAAGTGAGGGTCCGAAACCTTAACCGAGATCACCGCGGTCAAACCCTCGCGAAGGTCCTCGCCCGTCGTCGTCGTGCCGCCCTTGAGCATATTGGCGTTGCGGGCATAAGCGTTCATCGTCCGCGTCAGAGCCGTGCGAAAACCGGAAAGATGCGTGCCGCCGTCGATATTGCGAATGTTATTGGCAAACGCCAGCACATTTTCGGCATAACTGTCGTTGTATTGAATGGCAATATCGCACGCCATCCCGGACTCTTCGTCCTCCTTCGAAAAGCAGATCACCTCCGAAAGCGCCGTCTTGCCCTCGTTAAGATACTGCACAAAGGCCTTTAGCCCGTCGGCATAATGAAAAATATCTTTCTTCTTAAGCTGGTCGTCCTGAAAAATAATGTTCACGCCGGCGTTAAGATACGCCAACTCGCGAATCCGCTTAACTAACGTATCGTGCTTAAACTCTACCTTATCGAATATCTCCTCGTCCGGCAGAAACGTGATCTTCGTCCCACGCTTGGTTGTGTTGCCGATGACCTCTACGGACCCTTTGGCCTCGCCGTAAGCGCATTCGAAATGATAATGCTTGCCATCACGATAGACGTCCGCTTCCAGCCACTCACTGAGTGCGTTAACGACACTGACACCGACGCCGTGAAGACCGCCGGAGACCTTATAGGCCTTGTCGTCGAATTTGCCGCCGGCATGAAGCGTCGTAAGGACCACTTCCAGGGCGCTCTTGCCCGCCTCTTTGTGTATCCCGACGGGGATTCCCTCACCGTTATCCTCCACGGAACAACTGCCGTCAAGATTGATGCGAACCGTTATAAGATCGCAACGTCCCGCGAGCGCCTCGTCGATCGAGTTATCCAGCACCTCGTAAACAAGATGGTGCAGGCCGCCTTCCTGGCGATTGCCGATATACATATCAGGCCGCTTGCGAACCGCCTCGAGGCCCTCCAGTATCTTGATGCTGCTCGCATCGTAAGTATGATCAGACTTCTTGGTTGTATTGGCTATCCCTATAACCTCCTGGGCCGAAGAACTATTTTCTTCAGGCCCGCACGCGGACACTCTCTTTGCAAATGTCCTAAAAGTTCCTCGCTCAAAAGCCCCAATTCATGCATATAAGGCCCCGGTTCGACCTCCAGCCGCAACACGCCTCTGGAGATACCCGAAAGATGACAATGTTCATAAAATCGACTCGGCAAAACCTGCCGCCAGACATCGACCACCGCGGCATTCTTCCTGAACTCCGTAAGCTTGCTATCCAGATAGGTCTCCAGCCCAGCCCCTAATCGCTCAGAAGTCTCGCGGCGACGCCACTGCCACGAAGTTGCGCCTCTTAAATCCGTATCTTCGTCCATTTTCGATATCCGGCCCTTAAAGGTTCACAGGCATTACGATATAAAGGAAACCGCTGCCGCTCTTTATCATTCCGGGCCTGTCGGATTCGCCTAAATGCAGTTCAAAATCACTCACCTTGAGAACCCGCAGGACATCTATGAAAAACTGGGGATTAAAACCGATCTCGATATCACCGCCGTCATAATCGACCGACATATCGATCTGCGCATCGCCGGTTTCGGGGGCCCGGCTCGATACGACCAGCCGGCCCTTACTAAGGCTCATCTTGATCCCCTTACTGTCCTCATTGGCAAGAAGCGCGGCACGCTTGACGGCGCTGAGCGCGCCTTCCACAGACAAAACCACCTTCTTGTCGTAATCCCGCGGAATGATATCCTCGTACTTGGGGAAATTGCCTTCCACCAGGTTAGAGCTGATAACCGCATTCTCGCAGGAAAGGACAACCTGATTATCGATAAAATGAACGCCAACAGTCGAGGATTCGTCGCCGACGATCTTGTCGAGCAGATTCATCGTCTTAGACGGCACTATGATCCTGCCCTCCGGCAGATCGCCCTCGATGGCCTTGTCAAGATTGACAACACTCTTGGCCAGACGCCGTCCATCGGTAGCAACTAACGTAAGTTTCTTACCGGCAACCTCCCACAAGATCCCGTTAAGGGCATAACGCGTACTCTCGCGGGCAGCGGCAAAAACGCAAAGCTCGATACCCTGCTGAAGCCTGGCGAGATTGAGTTGAAAGCCGCCCTCATGGTCAAAGCCGGGGACCGCCGGGTATTGACTCGGGTCATGGCCGTAGATCGTAAAGTGGCTGTCGGTGCCGCGGATATGCACAGCCGACTCCGAGGCCTCCAACTCGATCACCTCATCGAGGCTCTCGCGAACGATCGAAGCGATCTTCTCGGCTGGAATGACAACATCGCCTTCGCGGTCGATCTCGACCTGCCGCACACAAAAACTTATCCCAACCTCCGCGTCCGTGGCGGAAAGCGTAATGCTGTCCCCCTTGGCAGACATCCGCAAACATTGCAAGATCGGTTTAGGGGTCCGGCTCGGCACAATACTCGACACCAAACCGAGCGCCTCCTGCATAGCAGCCTTATTGAACTTTACCTTCATAACTAACCTCGGGTCTTTGAAATCTCCATTTTCTTTTTCTACATTCCCTGACAGTTTTCTACAAACGCATAATCTACCCTAAAAACAGCCCCTTGGAAAGCATTTTCGGCTACTCTACAACAATATTTTTTTCTAACACAATGGCCCCGCCTGCTTTTGTTACTATATAGTAAAAGAAAAATATTATTATTAGTAATATGCACCGTTAGTATGTTACTTCTTTTCGGGGTCGGCGGCGTAACCCCTTATCCGGCCCCAACTTACGCGCCATTTTGCCCCCAAAGCCGCTGTGGATAAGCTGTTATAAGTCCTGTTGCCAACTGCCCATCTTTGCTAACATCTCCGCCCCCTTCTCCCAGGTTCCCGAACTCTGCCGGTTTTGTTAACACTTCCAACAGCGTTACTTACAGCTTATCCACAGCTTTACTAACAACTCGAACCTGGTTTTTGGCCCCTGAACCTACCCCTCTCGCAACTCATAAGCCCGGTAAAGCAGGTCTAATTCGTGTTTCTTCTGGTCAAAATCGCTCTGGAGCTCCATCAATAACTCGGGGTTTTGGTACACTTTTTCCTGGCCGAAATCTTCCTGCATCTCCTCGATATCGCCCTCAACTGCAATGATCATCTCCTCGATCTCTTCCAGGCTGTACTTGTTAAATTTCTTTAATTCGTGCGGCACAGCCCGTGGCGATTTTGGCCCCGCATCCCTGCTGCGCCTTACTTTCTTTTTGCGATCCTTCTCAGCCGCCTTTTCCCGCTGGGCTATCCGCTCCTTAATCAGCTCGTTGTAACGCGAGTACGCGCCACCAGCCTCACCGCCAGCCAGTATGACTTGAAAGCGCCCCAGCCGCCGCCGCCCAACCTCATCGGTACCAATAACCAAAAGCCGGTCTGCGACCTTATCCAGAAAGAACCGGTCGTGACTAACGGCGATAATAGTCCCCTTGTACCCCGTCAGGGCCTCTTCCAGCATCTCCCGGCTGGCGATATCCAGGTGGTTCGTAGGCTCATCTAACACAAGAACGTCAGGCTCGCCGAGCACCAGTTTACACAGCATCAGGCGATTTTGCTGGCCGCCGCTTAAATCGCCGACCTGCTTAAAAACATCCTCGCCACTGAAAAGAAACGCCCCAAGCCGGTCCCGGATCGCCTCACTGGTAAGGTCCCGCCGAACAGACCACGCCTCCTGCAAAACCGTATTCGTGACGTCAAGCTCTTTACCGTGCTGGTCAAGATAGCCAACCGAAACGTTCCGGCCCATCTTTATAGTGCCGCTGGTCGCCTCGATCCGCCCTAAAGCCATATTGATCAGCGTACTCTTACCCGTCCCGTTGGGCCCGGTAATGCCCCATCTCTCGCCCGACAGGACGTCGAAACTCATATTCTCGAACAGCACAAGGGGCCCAAAAGACTTGCCCACCCCCTCGCATCGAAGTACCAATTCGCTTACGCCGGACCCGCGGCCAAAGGCAAATTTCACCGTCCGCTGGTCCGTTGGCCGGGCTAAATAATCCGGCTCATCATTCAGAAGCCTCTCGAGGCGTTTCTTTCTGCCGCGAGCCGTCTTGCGCATACCCTCCTGATCCTTATTACGCGCGATAAAATCCAGCGTCTTTGCAACCATCTTCGATCGCTTTTCATAACGCCGCCGCTCTTCGAGCCGAACGATCTCCGTCGACTGG
>DAOVVQ010000216.1 GCA_030637065.1 Planctomycetota bacterium | reverse complement strand
TTAGTCGTGTGCGCACAATTCTCCGGCACACGATGAACATTAACCTTACCACCCAGCAGCCCGCGAACACCAGACGTATACCCGATCGATATCGAATCGCCAATAATTAACGCCCGAGGCAGCGCAGGATCGTCCTCTATCGCCCTGAACGCACCCTTGCCCCCGCTGGCGCTGGCAGCCAACTCAAGATAACCCTCCGCAAGCAGCCTGCCCAGGTCAAGCTGACCGTTGGTATTATAGTGAACATTCTGCGGATGCCTCTCCAAGCCCCTCAGCACAACCGTCTTTGCCGGAGCCAGCGCCGTCTGAGCGTCCCACTGCGCCTTCAAAACATAAGCTCCGCCAAGTCGAGTCGGGTCAATTTTAACTGATGCCGGGTCAAAATCCGTCAGGTCATCCGGCATACCGTCGAAACGGTACGAACCAAGCACAAAGGGCAGATCGCTCACGCCCGTTTCCTCCCGCAAACCCTCAACCAACTCCGTAAGATTCGCCAGATACTGCCTGCCCGTTACAATATTCTTCATATCCTTGCCGCCCTGCTGCCACACAAAACCCATCACCTCGCAATCAGCGGCATTGCGCCCCTGGCGAACCTTATCGGTCAGCGCCTTCCAAAGATCGCCCTTGCGACCGTCACCGGTAAGATCGGCCTTTTCCTTCGTCCAGTTCGGATTCCACGCCAACACCCCCGTTCCGCCCACCGCCTGCTTGACAATACCGATCGTCTCACCGCGCAAAGCCCTCGACATCGCCTGGCCAAACGCGATCTCAGGACCAAAAAAATTACGCAGAGGACGAAGCGGCTGCCACTTGCCATCTTCAAACATGAGCACCCTCTCATTACCCCGCTGAAGCGAACGAGAAAGCTCAGCGCTTACTCCCTGACCGCCCATATTGGACTGACCCGAAAGAATAAAAAGCTTGATCTTCTTCCCCTCAGCCGGACCATACTGCCGCTCCTCATCGATCGGCAACGGATCAAAAGCAACATTAGGCGCCTTAATGCTCCGCTGAGGCCTCGCATCCTGCGTCTGCCCACCCCCGCCGCAGACAACACCAGTAAACACCAAACCACAAATAAAAATAAACAAGGTCCGCCGAACACAAACTCTCAAAATAATTTCCCGCCAGATCAAATTTCCCATTTTCCCCTCGTAACCAAAACTCTCTTTGCTTTAATTCGTCCTTTTAAATTAAAGGGGTCAGACACCTTTTCTGCCCGCACCAATTGTCATTCCCGCGAAAGCGGGAATCCAGCATAAAACAGCCTGTAGGGTGGGCCTTGGCCCACGCCGTTTAGCTTTCCTGCCCGCGCCAATTGTCATTCCCGCGAAGGCGGGAATCCAGCATAAAACAGCCGCCGACAAAGTCGGCTTCGACCGACTAAAATAGTGAGCGAAGCGAAATCCCGATTCATCGGGACCAACGACTAACGACTAATCAACGCTTCTGAGCAACTTTTCGAGCTTTTCCTTCTCATTCAGCTCATTTACCTTTTGCCCGATCCTCTCGAAATTATCATACTCACCACCGCCTAACCTCAAAAACACAACAGGCCCCCGCACAGCCAGTTTTTTGCCGCCCTTAAAGATCGAGGCCGCCACAGCCGTGGTATCGGTAATCGTAATGGGCCCTTTATACAAACGCGATCTTTCCGTCGCAAACGAACCGTCCGTCGTATATCTTATTTCAGCCCCCTCTTCACCGTGTGTTATTTCGAGCCTGAGCGCCCCCGCAAACACAACCTCTCTCCCCACACTCGTCCGGATCTTGAACTTCTCGCCCGACAGCGGCGTAATACCAGGCCCCCGCACGCCCCGATTGATCAGTGCAACAGTTGCCACATTCTGATATGAACACCGACACCCCTGCGTATCGTCCGGCACCAGCACGACCCCCCCCACCGGCAGCGTATTTATCCAACAGCCCGACCGCAACCCGCCGTAATTATCGATCCACCCCGTGTCCCTTATCAAATCGTAATAGCCCAACGTCCCCGACCGGCGAAGAAGAATATTCTCAGCGCCTACCCACACGCCGCACCCTATCCCTTTCCCCTTCATCCTCCACTCAGGACCGCTGGCCGCACCCTTTTCGAGCCTTGGCTTGCCAGTCAGAATATCGCAGGCAGTATAGCTCCACAGCGTCCGCCCTATCATCGGCGCCCTGCCCATCTTGATCCTTGACTCTTCCCATATCCGCTTTCCCGTCTCGCCCCGATAAGCCCTCGCCCCGTCCGGCCCGGAATCCGACGGCAGAGCCCGCCCAACGTTATTATAGCTCATTACCAGAATGTCATGTTCGCTGCTATAGGCCATCGTTGTCCCGTAAACGTCATCCGAGTCGGTCCAGAGCGTCTTCCCGGTTCTAAGGTTCTTCGCGATAAGTGTCCCGGTCGGATGCTCCGGCACGGGTTTGTTTCCCCGACGCCTCAACGCAACTTCCGTTTTCAAAATGCCGTCCACCTCGGCAACAGGCCTGTCAATAAAGCAGACCCGACCGTTACCTATCGCAATGGAATTGTTCCTGATCGAATAGACCGGTTTGTATGACCATTTAGGACTGCCCGTTTTTGCATCGAGAGCGAAGATCAGTCTTGACTCGACATACATCCTCTCCATCGGAACCTGATTTTGCGGCCCGCCATCGCCATGCTGCGATCTCACCACCTGCTCTTCGTTCGCGATCGTCCCTACCAATACGCCGTCAGTCACCGCCAAACAACCCCATGTACTGCTGACATCTTTTGCAGTCGGCAAACGGAAAGACCGAAAAGCCTCACCGGTAAATACATCCAGCCTTACGCACCTGTCTTCGTATGCCGCATATAGGACCCCGTCATACACGCAGTAAACATTTCCGCTTGCAGTTGCCCCCACTCCCGACCCGCCGGTCATCCCCGCAAGCACTCCGAGCAGATCGACCTGCCACAACTCCGTACCGTTATATGCATCCACAGCCTTTATCGCGTCCCGGCCCAACTGGACCATCACGCCTTCATAAAACAGCGGCGCCGGATTCTTCCCATGCCGGTCTATCCTCACAAGCGTCTCATCCTCATACCACAACAAGCCCAAAGGAGCCTTCGCGATCTTATCGCCGGAGTTCAGCGTATTACCCGCATCAGCCAACGGATGCGTCCATGACCCCGCCCCCGGCAACTCACCCCTGACCTCAGCGGAAAGACCTTCCGAATTGCCAATGCAAACCACCCCGCCATACGGCCGCTGAATGCGGCGAATCTCGGCCTTGCCGACAACCGATTTACCTGAAGAAACGATCAGGTTGGCAAAATAATCGGGAAGGTGCGTCTCACCCTTCTCGCGTTTAAGCACCTGCACCCGGCTTCCATAAACGCCCGCCCGGTCGAGCAAACGGCGGGCCTTCGCGATCACCTGATCATCCGTCGAAAGGGCAATAATATACAGATCGGTCTTCTGCGCAAGATAATATGCAAGTTCACCATCACCGCAATCAATATCCACAGCATAACCCTGAGTGATCCCGGCCTTTTCAATTATCCGGTCGGCCTTGCCTTCCACAGCAGAGCCCTTATATGGCGACACCTTCCCCGCCGGCTCAATAATATCCGGCCCACCAGACTCGCCAGCCGCCAATTTCGCCTCAGCCTGCATCTTCACGAAACAGTAAATAGTCCCCTTATCCGTAGACGCATACAATCTCCCGTCGGCAACAGCTAACGAATAAACGGTCCCATCCACACTCATTCTTCTTGTAACTTTCCCGGACCCCTTATCTATCACCGCGATCAAACCCTCAGACCCCGCAACTATCGTATCTCCCGCGACAACCAAAGATTCGATCTGCCCCTCAAGCCCCGTGTCAATCGACCACTTGTCATCCATTACAGGCGCATCGGCTATCAATTCCTTCCGGTGTTTCGGCTCCACACGGGGCCTTAGCGTTGCCGGATCGTCGCCAAGACTCGACTCGGCCCGCGCAGTATAAAAGTACGCCTCAGCCTCCCTCGAACTCCGATAGGTCGTGCGGGCAAGCGCCGAGCCATGTATCGCCGCACCTTCCGAGCGTATAAAGCCATCCGGTGTTACGCAGACGATCTTGTTGGCTCCGCGCACCCCCTCCCCGTGCCATCCCTCTTCAAAACCGAAGTAAGTCGCCTCTTCCCACCATTTTGCGGTCCCTATCACATGGTGCTTTAACCCCGTCACAGCATCGAAGGCGGTCCCCGAATTAAAGAACACCTCGTCCGTCGCGGTAATGCCCCACCCTCCTAATGCCTTCGGCGTCTTGCCGCCGTATCGGCTGTGGTGAAAGTAGAGAAATCTGCCTGTCCCGCGATCGAATACCGCCGGAACCGACCGGCCCGTTGCAACATACAGCTTGTCATCGGTCGCCGCCATGTACCCCTGCGAGATAACACCGCCCTCCGACATCGCTCCCATATGCGGCTGTTCGATGTTGAGATTTCCGCAATCGTCGTTCACCCAGACAACCTTGCCGCTCGCCGCATCCACCGCGTAAATATAAACGCCCTCCATCGCCCAGTTACCGGCGCCGAAGTAGACTATGCCGTCCCGGATCACCGCCCCGCCCCTGGCCGCCCATCGCGAAACAATGCGACCGTTCCCGATCAACCGGTCGACCTCGTCCCCCGCCCGTATCTTCCAAAACAGTCCGCCGTCACTCGCCGACAGGCAGTACAGGCACCCATCGTCGCTTACCACATACACCCTGTCATTCCACACCGCCGGAGCCAGGCGAACAGGCCCACCCGTAAAAAACTCCCATATCCCCTCGCCCGTTACCGCGTCGATCGCATAGAGCTTATGGTCGGCGGAACTGCCAAAGAAACATCTGCCATCAGCAACAACAAGGCCGGGCGACCAGTCAAATCTCATCCTCGACTCATTCTGAAAATTGCCCACCCAAGCACGATGCGGATAGTGCCTCGCAGACCTTGCCCACGAAAGAGAAAGGCGATTAGCCAAAGGCTCGGATGTATACCCGCCCCGCGCCGCATCACCCCGATATTGAGGCCACCCCCCAGCCAGACAAACATCGCAGACAACACAAACAATGATAAACGGCAACAAAATCTTCAAAACCGCACATCTCGACAACAAACGCGAAAACAATATCGGCATTTTTTACCTTTCCAAAATCGGTAAGCTACAACGGTTATCACACCAAGCCAAGCCTGTAGGGTGCGATATTTCGCACCAACCTGTC
Organism: Planctomycetota bacterium; assembly: GCA_030637065.1. Classification (GTDB taxonomy): domain Bacteria; phylum Planctomycetota; class Phycisphaerae; order Sedimentisphaerales; family Anaerohalosphaeraceae; genus DAOVVQ01. The sequence continues at coordinate 1,432 of DAOVVQ010000216.1, read as the reverse complement.
ATTCCCGCACTCGCCACTCGCCGCGGCGGAGCGCGTCGCAGCCGGGAAGACGCCAAATCCAGAAACCCCTTCGGCGGCAAAGCCGCCGCCGTTTTGAGCCTTTGGTCATTAGAATTTAGTGCTTGTTTAGGATTTAGAGCTTAGAAATTAGGGTTTAGCCACGTAGGGTGCGATATTTCGCACCACTCTGTCATTCCCGCGAAGGCGGGAATCCAGCATAAAACAGCATCCGCCAACCTGTCTCGCCGTAGCCTTGGCGAAGGTGGAAGGCGGATTCCAGCCTGTAGGGTGGGCCTTGGCCCACGCTGTTTAGCTCTCTCAACCCTCCCGCGGCAAAACCACGCCTTGTCGTTCCCGCGCTCGACGCGGCGGAACGCGTCACAGCCGGGAAGGCGGACCCCACCTTCTATTCGCCACCCTTAGGTTTCTTATGCCACGACTCCGACCTCAAACGACCATACCGCGGAGCCGAATCTCTGGCCGGGAACGTCTTTGCCACAGCCTCCAACTTCCTCCTCGCCGCAACCACCTTCTCATCAGTGCTGTCTATAAGATTATTTTCCTCAAACGGATCCGCCAAAAGATCGTGCAGCCGAATGGATTTCCTGTCGGTATCGATCCACAGCTTATACTGCTTATCACGGATCACCCGGTCGCGATACTCGTGGACGTTTGCCACTCTGCCATTTTCGTCAACCGTTCCGCCGCCGCCGCCCATCGCCATGATCCACTTGCGCGTGGAATCCTGCGTCTTGCCAAGGATCAAAGGTGCTATCGAATGGCCGTCGACAACATCACTCGGCAGCTTCGCCCCGCCCAACTCGGCAAACGTCGGCAGCATATCGGTAAAGTCCGTCAGAGCATCGGTCTTTATCCCAACCGGCACCAGACCCGGACAGTTCACGATGAAAGGCTCTCTCACGCCGTTTTCAGTCGTCTTGCCCTTTCCACCGGCGATCTTTCTGCCGTCAACCTCCGTTGTCGGCCCGCCGCCGTTATCCGTCGTCCAGATAACGATCGTATTGTCGCGAATACCACTCTCATCGATCGCATCTACCAGCGTGCCAAGCACATGGTCGGAATACCGGACCATCGCCTTGAATTGCTCACTCTTATCGACTCCCCGATCCAGCGGCGTATCAGTGTGCGGCCCGTGGGTAAGTATCATCGGATAATAAAGCATCATCGGCTTTTCTTTATTCTTACGCATAAAATCGACCAGAAAATCGCTGACAACATCCGGACCGAATTTGCCCTCATAGAGCCTGCTGCCCTGTTTCGTGTGAATGTACGGATCCCAATATCGCTGCATACTCTTCTTTACGTGACCGGAATCCTCCGAACCCTCCGCACCCGTCCACATGCAATAGTCATCGAATCCGCACCTCTCCATCGCATCGGGATGAACGCGAAAATCGTTGATCTGCCATTT
>DAOVVQ010000129.1 GCA_030637065.1 Planctomycetota bacterium | reverse complement strand
TTCGTGCTGTCGGCTGCGAAGAGTGCTACTCAACCGGATATCACGGGAGATCGCTGGTCGCAGAGATGATCCGGCTGGACGGGCGGTTGAGAAAGGCTATTCTCGGCAGGGCGGATTTAGATACGCTCGAAGGTATTCTTGCCGAGAGGGGTCACATGAACATGGTCCACGACGGCAGGCGACTCGTCGCTGAGGGCGTCACTACGCAGGATGAGATCAACAAGGCCTGTGGCATAGTGGAAGGTGATTAAACCCGGATTTCCCATATGAAGTCGTGCAAAGTAGCTGGATAGGATATAAAATGTTATATGGGAAATACCAGGTGGAATGAGAGCACGCGGTCACTGTTTGAATTTGGCCCGACGAGTTGATAGACGGCTACCATATACGGTTCGTTTTGAAAGGAAGGTTCCTATGATTCAGTCAAGTCGTACTGTTATCATTCTTTCTTGCAGTTTGTACTTGTTGGCTCTGCCGGGTTGCCGGAAAGGGCCGGTTAGTGACCCTGTTGTGAATGCAGAAGATTTGATCGAGCAGATCGGACAGATAACCGATTCCTTGCCTGAGAAACCGGGGCCGGAAGCAACCGACGATCAATGGCATATCTATCATGCCAGGAACTACGAGTTGAAAAAGGCGCGAATCGAGTTGATAGAGGAACTCGAAAAACGAGATCTCCCCGATGAGCAGCTAAACCCATACATCGAGATGAAAATCGAGGATATTAAGAAATGTTTCTACCAGGCTCGTTTAGAAGCCAACAAGTTTGAAAGCAAGGTATACAGGATGATGGATGATGGCTCGCCCATGGCCCAGTCCCTGGCGACGGAGTTGTTCTGGGATCTCAACATCTATCATGTCAACACTCACCTGATGCATTTGTCCGAGACCGATGCGGAGCAAATTGCCGATTTCGAAATGTCGCGAAAGGATGACCCGAGGGCAGGCCGACTGATGGCACGGGCTATAAGAATTAGTCGCCTCAGCAAGGATGCAAGAGTAAAATGGTCGACCTGGATACTGGATAACATGCCCCCTGAAAGCGAAGGGTACGAATTGATCGTAGCCAAGAATAGACTTAAAAACGTCAGGGAAGGAGAAGATATCGAGTTTAGCGGAGAAGATTTAAATGGCAACAGCATTGATTTGAAGGATTTCAGGGGCAATGCGGTGCTGGTTGATTACTGGGCTTTTTGGTGTGGCTTTTGTCTTGCCGAAATACCGGAGCTAAAGAAACTCAACGAAAACTACTACGATCAGGGGCTGCGAATAATTGGGGTATTCAATGACCACCGAGTGGATGAACTGAAAGAATATGTTAAAAAAAACCAGATCAGTTGGCCTCAACTGGTCACTCCGAATGCAACGAAATCTTCCTATATGCATCCTTTGGCGAACAGGTATGGCATCACGGGATTACCACGCTATATGTTATTCGCCCAAGACGGCAGGCTGATGAAGACAGGCGGGAGAGTAGAGGCCCTGAAACCTACAATATTAGAACTTCTTAGCCAGGAGTAAAGGCCCCTTCCGGCATTAAACTATCGGGCGTTTAAGGAATGAAAGATGGCGACGTTTGAATATAACGCACTGACATCGGGCGGTCGTTTGATGAGGGGTACGATCGAGGCGGCCTCTCACGAGCAGGCCGGCGAGCTGCTCACAGATATGCAGCTTACCGTTAACGAGATAACAAAGGCTGTGGAGAAACCGGCGAAGACGGCTGTCGGCAGGAACGAATTTTTGATGTTCAATCAGCAGTTGGCCTCGATCACCAAGGCTGGTATCCCGCTCGAGAAGGGTCTGCGTGAACTGGCCAAAGAAGCCGGCTCGAGGTCGATGCGAAAGCTGATCACGGATATAGTCTCCGACCTTGAACAGGGCTTGCCGATCGACGCGGCGATCGAGAAGAGGCAAAAATATTTCCCCGCGTTGTATGGCCGGATACTCAAGGCCGGTGTCGAGACGGGAAGGCTCAGCGAGATGCTCACCAGTCTCAATCGCCACCTGGAAGTCAGTCTGCGAACGCGGCGATTGATCATCGAATCGATGTGTTATCCCGCGGTCGTTTTGGCGATAGCGGCGGTAATCTTGACGGGTATGCTTGTTTTCATCGTCCCCGCCTTTGGAGAGGTGCTTGCAGAGATGACCGGCGGCCGGGGGCGACTGCCTGGACTTACAGTTTTCTTTCTGACCCTTGCAAATAACATCTCGCAGATATGGATTGGGATATTCCTGGCTATTGGCGTAATATTTGTCGGATGGACGATATCATCAGCCAGTCCATCCGGCAGGCGCTTTAAGGAATCCGTCTTTCTATCTCTGCCGATCGTCGGCAGACTGTATCACCGCAGCATTCTGGCACGCATGAGCGAGGCGATGGGAATGCTTATTGCGGCGGGCTGTCAGATGTCTTCGTCGCTGCGAATGAGCGCGGGGGCATCGGGAAGCGAAAAGATGAAATTCGAATGTGAAATGTTGGCCGGTCAACTGGAAGAGGGCGAGGGTATCATCGAAGCCGGACAATCCTGTCAGATGCTGCCGGGCCTGTTTTTGTATTCGGTCCAGTTGGGCGCACAACGAAACGAGTTGCAGCATAATCTCTACAGCCTCAGTGAGATGTATTCCGAGCAGACCAACACTCTCCAGTGCAGGTTGCAGGGTATCCTGCCGCCGATCATGATCATCTTACTTGGGCTCATGATAGGTACGATGATCACGGCAATGTTTTTGCCGATGATATCTATGGTCAGCGCAATGATGTAAGGGGCGAACAGATGCTTTCGGTAGTTGTTTTATTCATTTTGGTTTTATATGTTCTGTTTGCGGTCAGGAGGCCCGGAACCGCTCTGATGGTCCTGCCGATAGCCATTATTGCATGTATCGGATGGAGTCTCAGGCCCGGCGATCTGGATATTACAACCCTTGCCCTTTTGATAATCATGGTTCCGGCAATACTTATTACCATATCTGTCAGCGCCCGCAACGACGATCGCTACAGTTTTCTGGCACGGCGCTGGGCCAGGGGCATCCTGTCACTGATGGGTTACATTATCCTGATGGGTTTGGCGGTTGTTTTCGGGCCGCTGGGTCTGTCACTGCTGCCCGTGTGGCTTGCCCTTATCGCTCGTTACATAAAGATCACCCGAGACGCGATTGCGCTGCATGTTATCTCGACGATAGGGGCGGCAATGAGACAGAACCTGCCGCTGGCAATGGCGCTTCAAAGCGCTGCCGATAACAATCAGGATAAGCGGGCAGCAATTCTGCTGAGGATATCGAAATGGCTGACCCAGGGATATTCCCTCAGCGATGCACTGATGCGGGGATATTCGAGGTGCCCCGCGGAGGCGATAGCGATGATCAAGGCCGCCGAAAGGATCGACCAGGTGCCCGAGGCCATCAGAAGCATCGAGGCGGACATGATCGAAAAGGCCGACGACAAGAGAAGGACCCAGCCGATGAGTATGCTTTATCCGCTTGTTGTGATCTATTCGGCGTTTATGGTTATCTTTGGCCTTTGTGTCTTCATCATCCCTGTATTTGCCGAGGTGCTGTCTGAGATGAGCGGAGGCACCGCATCGCTGCCGGTAACTACGAGGGTTCTGCTCAGTTTTACAGAGAAAATGATGGGTGGCGGCTGGGTTATTGCGATATTGATAATCACATTTCTGCCGTTGTGGGGTGTGTCTGTTTTTGTTCGTTACCGCTGGCGGCGGTCGGGCAGGCTGGACAAACCTTCGATGGTCGCCGGCTTTGCAAAATGGCATCTTCCCTTTGTGCATTGGTTCGAGTTGAACTATTCATTGGTAAAGGTAGTCGGCCTGCTGAAGGCCTCATTGCGGGCCGGATGCACGGTCGATCAGGCGATCGCAGGCACACTGGGTTTGCACATAAACCCCCGCTTCCGCAAACGATTAGCCATGTGGCTTAGCCGGGTCGAGTCCGGTGAGAATATTGCCGGCGCCGCAAGGGCGAGCAGGATACCAAATGCGATAGCCTGGGCGTTCGATGACAAGATCAACAAGGGCAACACGCTGACAATACTCGATATGCTCGAGGATTTTTACCGTTCCAACTATAATTACAAGGCCAATATGGCCCGGGCGGCGATGACTCCGGCGACGGTGGTGCTAATGGGGTCTGTCGTTGGATTTGTCGTTTACGCACTGTTTGCGTCGATGGTGTCGATAACCTCATATATGATAAGCGATGTAACCCCATGAGGTGGAATATGCACGAAGTAAGGAAAATGCGAGGCTGGATCACGCTTGAGATAATCGTAGGGATAACTATCCTGGTTTTTATCTCCGGCGCCTTTGCGCTAACAATGGTCCAGTCGGGCAAATTTAACAGGATACAACTCACTCGGCAACAGTGCCTTGCCGCAGCCGGCGCCGAGATCGACTCTCTGGCAGTTACCGGTGAGCGGGTCGACCCGAAGGATTTTGCGCGTCTGTGGCCGCGACTGAAATCCAACATCGCATACAGCAGCGGCGCCGGCCAGTGGGACGGGCTTAGGCTTGTAACGGTCACAGTTACGGGCAGTACCGGCAAAAAAGAAGTTAAAATCGAACTATCCCGATATTTAAGCACAACCCGAAAGCTATTGCAATGAAAAGAGCGTTTTCAATAACGGAAATGGTGGTAGTTTGTTCGCTGGTAACGGCGGTATTGGCGATCCATGCCGGGCCTTTCAGGGAACTCGCAGTGGAAATGCCCCGAATGCACCGGGATTTTCAGAGCAATGTAAGTCTGCACGATATGCTCAGACAACTGCGAAAAGACGTCGAGCGTTCCACGAGCCTGTCGGTATACGCAGATGACCGTGCCAGCGGCCAAAGCGGGGCCGGCGATGGTCTGAGGATGGATATGGACGGCGCTGCGATCGTTTACGAGTTTGCCGAAGAGCAGATAATCAGGACTGTGATCGACAGCGATACAGATCTGCCGGTCGGCGAAGAGGAAACATGGCTGGCGCCGCACGCCCTGATCGAATGGCAGCTCTGGCGGCGGGAGGGCCAGGGGTATGCGGTCGAAGTTGCAACCGCGATCAGACGCGAGGTCCTGGGTGTATGGGAAACGAAACTGCGGAACTCACATGTTTTCTTCGCAGGCATGACAGCTAAGCCGTGGGGGGAAGAATGAAACGGACAAGAAACAGTGGTTTTATACTGATCATGATTGTCGCGCTGATGCCGCTTATTGCCATGGCACTGGTGGTCCTTTCCACCGGTTTAAAAACGCTGATGCTCGAGTCGTCCCGGGCGGGCATCGAGGCCCAAAGCCGGGACCTTGCAGCCAGCGCACTGGCCTGGGCAAGACTCAATGCCAAAGATATGTCCCGGCAGGAAGGCAGCTTTACGGTCCAGCTGGATACTTCCGCCCTGGCAATGGACCGGAGTATATGCAATGTTACCGTCACCAGGTTCGAGGACGGTTCCGCCGAGGTCCTGGTCAGCACGACCTGCAAACTGGGCGGCAGACAGCTCAAACGAGATGTCCGGGCCCGGCTGGGTGGTTCCGGATTTGGCGAAACCACCGAGACTTTGCCGTAGCAACGCAATGGTCGGTGCCCCTGTGCAATCGCCCATCGGTCCCGATAGATCGGGACACGCTGCCACCCTTACTGCGGACTGTGACATACGACCATCGGTTTGCTGCGTAAATCCTGGCACTTCAGGAACATCCGGCAACTAATAAGACCAAATTGTGCGTCAATTGCTCCATCAATGCCTGTCTGTCGGGCGAACTATGACCCTTGACAGCGGGCAACGGGTATTGTAATAGATATGTTAAGGTTATTTTTTGTTGTGATCGCGAAGGTGTTCGACTGTCAATGGATTGATTGGGGATTTATGGCGATTAAGGTCGCGACCAAATCAGAGGCGTCTCTTACGGCCCAGCCGGGGCCTGGGGGCGGGTTGCTGCTCGAGTTTTCGGGTCGGCTGGACTCTGCAAACGTCGGCGATCTTTGGCATAAGGCCATAAAAACGGTGGACCGGGCCTCCCCGGGGCTGCTAACCATAGAGGCGGGGGCGGTGGATTACTGCGACGGCTGCGGCCTGGGGCTCTTGTTCGAGTTGCAGCTTCGGGGCCAAAGGCTCGGGTACAATGTCGAGATCAAGGGGCTTGCCGCCGAGTTTCAGCGGTTGCTGGATATGTTCGATGTCGAGGCCTTTCGAGAAGGGCAGATCGCCAAATCAAGGCGGATCCATGTTGCAGAGGAGATCGGACACGCGACCGCCGGTTTCTGTCGCGATATCGGCGACCAGACGGCATACGTGGGAGAATTATGTGCGGCCCTGATCGGTACGCTTATTCGCCCGTGGCGGCTGCGGTGGAAGGATTTCTTCTGGATCGCCGAGCAGGCCGGAGCCAACGCCGCGCCGATAGCAGCACTGTTAGGTTTTCTTTTCGGACTGATCATGGCCTATAGCTCCGCGATGCCTCTGCGGCAGTTTGGCGTCGAGGTCTATGTCGCCGACCTTGCCGCGATCGCCCTGGTGCGGGTGATAGGCCCCTTCATCACCGCGATCGTCCTTGCAGGCCGCACGGGATCGGCATTTGCCGCTGAGCTGGGGACCATGAAGATAAACGAAGAGCTTGACGCCATGACAACGATGCGGCTCGACCCCATCCATTTTCTGGTCGTGCCAAGGGTGCTTGCGACAACAATAGTAACGCCTCTGCTGGCGGTGATCACGAATATCGCCGGTATCGTCGGCGCCGGTGTGGTGCTCTTGTCGTTGGGTTTTCCGCTGGTGACATATACCCAGCACGTCGAGTCGGCGATCGATACGGGCGATGTTCTGGCAGGCCTCTTTAAGGCCGTTGTTTATGGCACGCTCGTTGGGGCTGTCGGCTGCCTGCGGGGGCTGCAAACCTCTAACGGGGCAAGTGCGGTGGGCATCTCGACGACGCGGGCGGTGGTGACGGGCATTGTACTGGTCGTCGTAGCCGAGGGCATATTTGCGGTGTTGTATCATTATCTTGGGATTTAGCCGAAATCATGGACGCAGAGACTAAACCAATAATTCGGGTCGAAAACCTTACCGCGACCTATGACGACACTGTCATTCTGGATGACGTCTCGTTCGAGGTCAATCGCGGTGAGGTGCTGGTGATACTCGGCGGTTCCGGCTGTGGTAAGAGCACGCTGCTCAAGCATATAATCGGCCTCCTTGAGCCTGACAGCGGCAGAATACTGATAGACGGCGACGATATTGTGACCGCCCACGGCCCGAAACGAGACGAGATCCTCGCCAGGATCGGCGTTACTTTTCAGACGGGTGCCCTTTTCGGCTCGATGACCCTGCTGGAAAATGTCCGGCTTGGGCTCGAGGAATTTACCAACCTGTCCGCAGACGCAGCCGACCTTGTCGCGGCGATGAAACTTGACCTTGTGGGATTAAGGGGCTATGAGAACCACATGCCCGCTGAGCTTAGCGGCGGTATGCGAAAACGCGCTGCCATCGCCAGGGCGCTGGTACTGGACCCGGAGATACTGTTTCTCGACGAGCCCTCGGCGGGGCTTGACCCGATTACGTCCGCTGAGCTGGATCAATTGATTGTAAATCTCGCCAGAGGCCTTAAAATGACATTTGTCATAGTGACCCACGAACTGCCGAGCGTCTTTGCCGTCGCTGACAGGGTAATAATGCTTGAAAAACAGGTCAAAAAAATCGTAGCGACCGGCACGCCGCAGGAACTTAGCGCCAATACGGACAACCAGTGGGTCAGGCGATTTTTCCACCGCCAGGCAGCGACCAAAGAAAAAAGCTGAGTTTTTATGAAACCGGGTGCATTAACAGGTGCATTAATATGAAACCATGTGCATTAATAATCTGAATCTGATCGGATCTATACCAAAATGAGCACAAAAACACACCATTTTAAGTTAGGCCTGTTTGTCATATCCACGGTCCTGATGCTGATCGCGGGAATTATCGTCCTGAGTGCCCATCTGTTCGTGCAGGACACGTTGCTGCTGGAGACCTACATCGACGAATCGGTCCAGGGGCTAAGCGTTGGCTCGCCGGTAATGCAGCGGGGCGTGCAGATTGGGACCGTAAAAACGATCACATTCGTGCCTCAAGAATATGACATGTATTACGGCACGACGGAATTCTTCACGTATAGCAAATACGTCATGGTGATCATGGCCATCGACCGGTCTACCTTCCCCGATATGCTCGAACCCGACGACATTCGGCTCATAACAAAGCAGTGGGTCGCCAGCGGACTCAGATTGAAGCTGTCATATCAGGGGATTACCGGTATCGCCTATGTCGAGGCCGATTATGTCGACGACCCACAACGATATGAGCCGATGAAAATCACGTGGACCCCCAGGAACCTCTACATACCGGCCATGCCGAGTATCTTCAGGAGCTTTACCCAGTCACTCGACGGTATCTTTGAGACGCTGGACGGCATCGATTTCGAGGGACTCGCTGTTACCCTTAATGAGACGCTTGTCTCGATCAAACAGCTTATCGCCGAGGCCCAGATCGCAGAGACCAGGGAGGATTTAGCCGGTCTCATGGCGGACCTCCGGGAAACCAACAAGTACGTTCAGGGACTCATGGACAAGTCAAAAGGCCCGGAGGGAGGGGTAAGCATCCCGGATGCGATCGCCCAGTTCGACAGGACACTGAAGCGCATGGAGCAGTTCATTACTGCCCAGCAATCCGAGGTCGAAGAAATCATGGCAAACCTCAGGATGGCTTCCGGCAATATCAGGGGCATGACCGAAACCATTAAGAGGTATCCCTCGCAGCTTCTCTTTGGAGATGTGCCGGAGCCTCCGGAGGTGGCAAAATGAGAAACAAACGCAAAAGTTATTTTCCGGTGTACTGCCTGATGTCCCTGCTGTGTGCATTCACAGCCGGCTGTGCCATGCAGCAGGGGGCGAGCAGCGCTGAGCGGTTTTTTGTGCTGGATGTCGATCGCCCGGGACAGGCGATGTCCGGCCTCAAGCCCCACGTTCTTAAGGTTCGCAGGTTTCGGGTATCCGAGACTTTCAGCGGCAATCAATTTGTCTACCGTACCGGGGAGATGACCTACGATCCCGATTTCTACAATAAGTTCCTCGCGTCGCCCGGCTCGATGGTAACGGACCAGACCATAGAGTGGTTTTCGGCCAGCGGTATATTCGCCCACGTAGCCGATACCGGCAGCGACACCGAAGCGGAATTGCTCCTGGAGGGCAATGTGCTCGCCATTTACGGCGATTACAGCGACCCCGATCATGCCCTTGCGGTTATGGAGATCCGGATCGATGTAATGGATACGACCGGAGTCGAAAACACGGTCGTTTTTCACAAGAACTACAAGGCTGAAGCAACTATCGAGTCGGGCACTACGGCCCAGATAAACGGCGCCGCCGAATTGGTAAAGGGGTTTAATCTTTGCCTCGAAAATATACTGACGGAACTTGAAGGGGACCTGCGACGGGCTGTTAAATAGACCCGTAAAGTGCGATATGCCCGGTCGCCCGCAGGCAGCGAACCGGTTGTCTGCAAACAGCGAACCGGTCGCCGGGACCTGACAAAGAGGGTGGCAACCGCCGTTTATCTATGATGGCGTCGTTTTATGACAATGCAAAATGCCCAATTAAAGGTTCTCCTTGAGCAGTTATACCAAAGGCTTAATCACCGCCGGTTCATCGAGCCTGATCCGCTGCAGTTTGTCTATCGGTATTCGGACCGGGGCGATATGGAGATCGCCGGATTCCTGGCCTCGCAGCTCGCTTACGGCAGAGTCCGGCAGATCGAAAAGAGTGTAAACGAACTGCTTGGATATATGGGCAGGAGTCCGTCGGATTATGTCAGAAATTTCCGGCCGGCGAAGAGAACCGAACTTAACAATTTCAGGCACAGGTTCACCGGCGGCGAGGACATTTGCGCATTGCTCGAACTGTTGCGGGATGCGATCGGTGAATCCGGCAGCCTCGAAGGGTTTTTTGCCAAAGGTTACAGTGCAGACGACAAGAATATCGTACCTGCACTGTCGCGATTCTGTGACGGCCTTCTTGACCGGTACGTACGCAAACACGGCGGGCCGGTCCCGAGGGGATTGGGATATCTCCTTTGCAGGCCATCGGGCGGCAGTGCGTGCAAGCGGCTGAACCTTTTTCTGCGATGGATGGTCCGCGACGACGATGTAGACACCGGGCTGTGGAGATCGATAGACAAGGCCAAACTGATCATCCCGATGGACGTGCATATCTCGCGGATCGGCAGGAAGCTGGGGCTTTATGGACAAAAGAACATTTCTTTGAAGGCGGCAGTAGAATTAACAGAAAGTTTTGCTAAAATGGAGCCCGCTGACCCGGTAAAATACGATTTTGCACTCTGCAGAAGCGGGATGTTGGGCGATAGCGGCGATTTAGAGGGCCTGGATGGACTTCAGGTGAGTAATAATGACTGAATTTATAGAACTTATCAGCACAATTGCGGCGGGATTTTGGGCAACGGTCGCCGAAATGTCGCCCTATCTGCTGTTCGGCTTTCTCGTAGCTGGATTGCTGTCGGTATTCATCTCGCCAGCCGTCGTCGAACGACACTTAGGCGGCAAGGGGATCTGGCCGC
>DAOVVQ010000087.1 GCA_030637065.1 Planctomycetota bacterium | reverse complement strand
GACCCCGATCTACGCCGCCAAGGGCAACCACGACATGGGCAATGGGCATTTCGAAAAACTCTTCATGCCGCCGGGCCTGCAAACGAACTACTCCTTCGACTACGGCAACCTGCATTACTATTGCGCGGACAACTACTCCGCCGCCGAAGACGAGCAACTGAAAAACCTCACCACGAACCTCAAGGCAAGCGATAAACAATGGAAGTTTGTCTCCATGCACATACCGCCCCTGAATATCGGCGGGCACGTCTCAGCCTGGGAATATCCCAACGCGCTCGAGGGGATCGCATTCGCCGGGGCCGATTTCGTCATCACCGGCCACTCGCACATCTACGAACGCTTCACGATCATCCAGCCGACCGACGCCAGCACGCACAGTGCCGTTACCTACATTACATCGGGCGGGGCCGGGGCGCCTTCATACGGTGCTACGCCGAATTTTCTGCTGGCAAAGGCCGACAACCGCAACCACTTCTGCCTGTTCGAGGTCGACGACACCAAGATCATAATGAGCGCTATCGACGCCAGCGGAAAAACCTTCGACAGCGTCGAGATGATAAAGACCGAGGGCAAGGTCCACGGAAACTACGTAAGAGGGGCAACACCGCTCAATGTCGCCCAGCTTTACCACACCGTGTCGCAGTCGCTGACCGCAGCCGCCGACGCCAAAGCCCAAAAGGGTAAACCCATGCAGATCACCTGCAAAATATCCAACCTGAACCTGCCACATGCCCTGAGAGCAACCTTCAGACTCCAGGCCGACAAAAAGGCATGGTCCATCGGCCCGACGCAATCGATAACCGTCAGCCCCGGAGCGGAATTGACAACCGCAAAGCTAACCGCAACGCCCCTGACGGATATCAAAATAGAAAAAAAACACGGCTTCCAACCGCCCCTGAGCGTACACTGCATCTACCAAACCCCACAGGCAAACGGAAGCCTGACAATACCGATCAACCCGAAGAAATGACAAAGGACCAAAGAACGCCATAGTCCGAAAGGACAAAGGATGCGAAATCAAAAGGCCTTAACCAAATTAGAGGTAGTCGTAATAATTGCTTCGATCGTGTTGATCATTGCTACATTCATACTGCTTCAGTGCCCCATCGTCAGAATGCACCCCCGCGTTTTCTGCGGAACCCAGCTCAAGGGTCTCGGCACCGCCATGATGGTTTATGCCAAGGACTTCGACGACCGATATCCGCAACTACCCGGCAAGGGACCATGGTCAAAGACATTGGGTTTTAGCTACGACATGGACAAGCCTGATTTTTCACCAGGCGGTGCACAGGAATTCGCCCCCAGAAGCATCACCGCCTCGTGGTATCTTCTTGTCAAATATATGGATACCAACCCAAAACAGTTTGCCTGCCCTCAGTCAACCCAGATACCGTTTGGCAAGAACAACTCCACAGCCGAAGACTTCGTAAACCTCTGGGACTTCGGTCCCGACCCATACAAACACGTCAGCTACTCCATGCAGAATCCTTACAGTAAATTTACCGCCAACGCCAACCATTCGGCATTGTTTGCAATTGCTTCTGACATGAATCCCTGGTTCCGGGACGGAAATATCCTGTCGCCAACCATCGGCAAAAACGCCCCACAGATCATTACCGTCAACGATCCCGGCACTTTCGATCTGGGCAACACGGTAAATCACCCCATCTTAATTGAAAAGCTATTTTGGGGATACCGCACGATGGAGGGAACGCAAGAAGGCCAAAATGTTGCCTTCGCAGATGGGCACAACGAATATGTCAGACAACCCAACGTTGGGATCAACCAGGATAATATCTATACCTATTGGTCTACTGACGAAGAGCCGACTGCGCAGGATATTCAGGGCGGGGTAAATCCCACTGCCCGGGACGAGCAGAATGACTCGAAGAGCGAGGAAGATTCTTTTCTCGCGTTATAGGAAATTAACAGCCTGGTATTATCGTAACAGCAGGAGCGATTGATTTGGAACTTTTGGCTTTTTTGGCGGGTGCGGTGGTTATATCGCTGTCTGGCGTGATGGCGCCGGGCTCTGTTACGGCTGCGGCGATCGCCCACGGCAGCCGCTCGAAGAACGCCGGCGCACTTATCGCGATCGGCCACGGCATTATCGAGATCCCGCTGATATTCTTGATCATGTTCGGGTTGTCTGCGCTGTTCGAGGCGATGACCTTCAGGATCACCGTTGGCCTCATCGGCGGTTCGTTCCTGGTCTGGATGGGGGCCGAAATGCTCCGCCAGATGAACAAAACCGACCGCGAGCCGGAAAGGACCTCCGCCGCTGGGGCCGTTGTTACCGGCCTTATCCTCTCGGCAACCAATCCGTACTTTCTGCTCTGGTGGGCAAGCGTGGGGCTCAATCTCGCTCTCCAGGCCCGCAAATTAGGCATTATCGCCTTCGTACTCTTCGCCCTGGTCCACTGGCTGTGCGACCTGGTCTGGCTAAGCCTGCTGTCGACGGCGAGCTTCAAAGGCTCGGCGCTGATCGGACGAAAAAACAGAATGTTCATCCTCGCCTTTTGCGCCGCCGCACTGATCGTCTTCGGAGTAAAATTCATACACGACGCAGCCGCACTCACAGCCTTCCTGATCTGGTGGTAATACGCATCGCAGTTATGACAAAAAGGCAAACCCGCAATCCCCGTAGGATGGGTAACAAGTTACCCATGCGGTTCCGTAAGGCCATCCGTGCAGCATGGGTAACAAAGTTACCCATGCTACGCGCCCGTGTGTGGCCCATCCGCAACTCTTGAGCCCCCTGGCTCGCCGCCGGTTTTCGCCCCGTTGACCCGCAACCCCCGTCAGCCCGTTTATGAGAGGCTTGATATGAGTTGGTCCATTATGTCTTTGGCCCGTGCGATTCTGTTTCCGTTGGGTCCGATCCACTTGACCTCGGCGTTTCGCTCGACGAGGTCTTTGACCTTTCGGCAGGCGAGTATAACGGTAGCATGGTTCTTGCCGCCGATGACCCTGCCGATCTCGGGATAGCTCATCTTGGTATAGCGCCTGGCCAGGAACATACTGAACGAACGGGCGGTACTCGTTGTCCGGTCCCTCCGCGAGGAATGAATATCCGCGGTCGTTACTCCGAAAAACGTCGTAACCGCCGATTCGATGTCGGAGGTATGCACGATCGGATCGGTCCGCGAGATGTGCTCGGCTAATACCCTCCGCGCCATTGCAGGCGTGATCTTTTCCTTCGTAAGCGCCGCAAAGGCGATGAGCTTTAGCAGAGCCCCTTCAAGCTCCCGCACGTTGCTGTTCATGTTCTCGGCGATGTAGGCGATGACCGTATCGGGAATCTGCTTCTTCATGGCCATGGCCCGCTGGGCACATATCCTGCACCGCGTCTTGAAGTCCGGCGCCTCGATCTTGACGACCATACCCGAAACAAATCTGTTGACCAGCCGCTCGCAGAGCTTACCGATCATCTTCGGATGAGCGTCCGAGACAAGCACCACCTGCTTGCCCGCCAGATCTATAGTATTAAATGTATGCAGAAATTCCTCCTGCATTGCTTTTTTGCTGGCCAGGAAGTGTATATCGTCGATCGCCAGCAAATCCATTTGCCGGAATCTCCTCCGGAAAGCATCCAGCTTTCGGGTCTTCAAGGCCAGCACATATTGGTTGACGAAATCCTCCGCCGAGACATAGAGCCACTTGGCCTGGGGCCGGGTCTTAGCCACCTCGTTGCAGATCCCTTGCAACAAATGTGTCTTGCCGATCCCATATCCTCCGTGAAAAAACAGCGGATTAAAAGGACTCTTTTCTTCGCCAACAACCGACATGGCCGCGTTATAGGCCAGTTGGTTTCTCGGACCGACGACGAAACTGTCGAGACTCATCTTAAGAAGAGTCTGTCGCCGCTGGTAGGTACCTGGTTTCATTCGGCTGCGGGTCGTCTTATTATGAGCCCGCTGCACCAAATCGGCCTGCGAATCAAGCTGAGGCCGCTTTTGCCTGCCCGCAAGGTCCGGCTCGATAGCAAAGGCTATCTTCTTATCGCTGCCGGTAACGCTGCGAACCGCAAGGGAGATATCGTCGAGAAAATGATTCTCGATCCAACTGCCTATAAAATGGTTGGGAACCCCCACCTTAAGATAGGTGTCGGCAATCGTCAGCCTCGTCGAATTTTTAAACCAAACCCGGTGCTTCTGCTGCCCAACCCTATCGGCAATCGCCTGGTCAATGGCACCAATCTCATCCGTGAACGTGCTCTGCATCATGAATCTCCCGCTCTTAGCTCAAAGGCAAATCACAGTACAAAATTCATCATACTCCTCACATCAATTACCTTTTCACAAATAATATTGGCCAGAGACGATCAATGCAATGGCCTTTTAGCGAAATTCTTTTCCACACCGTAGAGACTTAGCAATACAAAGTGTTTGCGCGCGAAAAAAATTTATTTTGAACAAGATACCCACAACGTAAATGGGTTTTGTGGAAAACCTGTGGATTGCGTTTCTAATTACCTTTTGAATCGCCGCGAATTTAACTCTTTTTCACCATCACAGCAGCGTATCCGCCGTCAAAATCGGCGGCATCTTCACCGCCAACGGACGGCAGGACGGTTTTCTCGCATTCGAGGTTGAAATCCGGATCGTCCGCAAGGAATTTCGCGACTATTTCCGCATTTTCGTCCCTCAAAATACTGCACGTACTGTAGCACAACTTCCCGCCGGCCCTGACCATAGCGGATGCCTCTTTGAGGAGCCCGGATTGCACGGCAGCAAGCGATTTTACCGCACCGGGCGTTATTCTAAGCCGCACCTCGGGCCGCCGCGCAAGAACGCCGCTGTTCGAGCAGGGAACGTCTAATAAAACGCCGTCAACAGGCCCACACTTCGACAATTCGGAACCTAAATCTTCATATTCAACGGTCTTAACCATTGTTACGCCGAGACGTTGACAGTTCTCCCGGACCAGCCTTAGACGCTGCGAATCGATGTCCGTCGCAATTATCCTGCCGCTGTCGGCCATCGCCTGGGCCAACTGTATCGTTTTGCCGCCCGGCGCCGCGCACAGATCAACGATGCACGCCCCAGCGATCGGCTCAAAAAGCCGCACCGCCCAGCCGGCTGTCGGGTCCTGAACGCTGAAAAGACCTTCCTTGAAGCCGCCAAGGGCTGATATCGACCCGCTGGGCCTGACCTTTATCGCTTCGATCCCGCCGAACCGTTGAAATTCGACCCCGTCAGCGGCGAATCTTTCGGCAAGCTGCTCCGGCGACGTCTTGAGCGTATTGGCCCGAACGAAAACGCCGGGCCGCCGATTGCTCGCAAGGCATATCTCACCGGCCCCGGCAAACCCGAATTCGCCTATCCAACCCTCGATCAGCCATCCCGGCAGCGAAAACGCCTCCGCCAAGTATCTTACCGGCTCGCTTTTCGGGTCAGGTAAAACCTTATCGGTGAAAAGACACCCCGTTTTCGGCGATTGAGGAATGATCCTTCGCACATCGGCCCCAGCCAGATCGGTTTTTCTTTGGTCAATGCTGCGAACGAGGTTTCGCAGCACGGCGTTTACGAAACCAGCCTGCTTGCGGCCGCCGACGCTGCTGGCTAAATTCGCCGCCTCATTTACGATCGCATACCCAGCGGTTTGGGGCGAAAAAACCAGCTCATACGCCCCGATGCGCAGAATGTTAAGGAGTTTTCGCTCGATCCGCTCTGACGAAGTCTTGCCAGCCTGTGCGATTACCATATCAAGAACGGGCATATTCCTGATCACGCCGTAAACCAGGTCCGTAGCCTGAGCCTTGCGGTCCGTCCGGTCGATCATTTCGTGAAGGAGCGTCCGGGCATCGTGCCGGGCCGTATCGAATTTGTTGAGCACGGAAAGTGCGACCCAGCGGGCGCTGCTGTTTTTGGGACGATCTGCGGTCATTTAACCGGCCTTATCAATTCCCATGAACATATCCCGCGGCTTAACCGCCCTGCCGTTGACAAAATCCCTGAAATCCATGAGCCCTTTGCCAGCCGGTTTGAGCTTGAGTATCCTGAGCCTGCCGGCGCCGCAAATAACGTCGAGATTCTCGTCGAGCAGACCGAGATCGCCCTCCCGCTTATCCGGACAGGTAATCACCTTTGCGCCAGCAATGGTCACGCTGGAGCATTTGCCGGTCCCGGCTTTTACAAAATCCGCATGGGCGCCCGGCCAAGGCAACAGACCCCGGATCCTGTGGCAGATCGACTCTGCCGATCGCGACCAGTCGATAAAACCGTCCTGCTTCTTGAGCTTTGGAGCCAGCGTCGCCAATGACTCATCCTGGGCTGTATAAACAGCAGTGCCGGAGGCGATTTGGCTGATGGTCTCGATCAGCAGCGGCGGCGCCAGATCGGCCAACGTGTCGCCAAGCGTCTCAGCGGTATCATCTTCGGTCAGTGCGACCTGGGCCTGGCCGAGTATCTCGCCGGCGTCCATCCGCTCAGCAAGCGTGATGATGGTTATGCCGCTGACCTCTTCGTTATTGATCACCGCCCAGTTGATCGGTGCCGCCCCGCGATATTTCGGCAGGAGCGAGCCGTGGACGTTGATCGCGCCCTTAGGATGCAGATCTATCACCTCATTGCCGATCTTCTGGCCGAACGCGATGACCAGCAGCAAATCGCCCTTGCACGCGGCGACTTTTTCGAGCATTTCCGGCGAATTAATGTTCGCCGCCTCGGTAAAGTCTATCGAATTGTCCCGGGCCCAGCGTGCTGTGGGGGTAGGCTTTAACTGCCTGCGCCGACCGGCGGGGCGGGCCGGCTGAGTGAAAATATGCACCAGCTCGTCAGGCGAACCCTCTCGAACAAGGGCCTGTAACGAAGGAATCCCAAACTTCCCGGAACCAAAGAATACAATTCTCATAAGACAAACAACCTATCGATCTTCGTCGCCACCTGCATTCTCGAAATCCTCCCGCAACTGGCGGAGCCGCTTGCGGGCGCCGATCATCTGGACCTGCCCCATCCGGTCCTTGATCATTATCCCCTCGAGATGGTCAAATTCATGCTGAAACGCCCTTATCAGCACACCTTCGCCAACCTCGGTAAAGCGATTGCCGTCGAGATCGGTGGCGGTAACGCTGCATTGCTTGTACCTCTTGATCTTGGCATGGATCCCCGGCAGCGACAGACACCCCTCCTCGCTTATCTCGAGACCGCCGGAGACCTTGATCTCCGGGTCGATATAGACCCTGGTCTTTTCCCTGCTGGCGTCGATACTGGCAACAAAAATCCTGAGATTCATCCCAGCCTGAGGACCGGCAAGCCCGACACCACGCTTCTCAAGCATAATATCGATCATCTTATCAGCCAAACGCCGAATATCGTCCGTAACCTCACCAACCGGCTCAGCAACACCACCCAAAACCGCAGCAGGAAAACAAGTCATGCAACATTTATCAACATCTACCATCGCTTTGCCCCCGCGATCTCGCGAAACAGCCTGGCCTGACCAAATACAGAGGTTCTCATATCCGGGCCTCTATTGGTTCGTCGAACTCGTCGCCTTTGAAGGTGTGGCCTAAGTAGCTTTTTCTTACCAGTTCGTTCTGGACGATCTCTCTTGGCGAGCCGGAGCCGATTACTTTTCCGTGGTCCATTATATATGCCTTGTCGGCTACTTCCAATGTTCTTTCAACGTTATGGTCTGTAATGAGTATGCTTACGCCCGATGCGACCAGCCGGCGGATCTCGCCCTGAAGTTCCTCGACGGCGATCGGGTCGACTCCGCTGAATGGCTCGTCGAGCAGGATCAGCGACGGATTGGTGACCATCGCCCTGGCGATTTCGAGTTTTCTTCGCTCGCCGCCGGAAAGGAACCTCGCCTGGCTCTTTCTGACCTCACCGAGGCCGAATCGCTCTATCAGGTCGTCGGCTCGTTTGTCCCGCTGGCTCGAGGTGATCGACATCGTCTCCAGTATCGCCCTGAGATTGTCGCGAACAGTCAGCCGCTGGAACACGCTGGGCTCCTGCGAAAGATAGCCCATCCCGAGCCGGGCACGCTTAAACATGGGCAGGCGGCTTACGTCTGTGCCCTCGAAGATCACAGAGCCGCCGTCGGGAACGATCATCCCTATCACCATCCTGAACGTGGTAGTCTTTCCAGCCCCGTTGCGACCCAAAAGGCCGACAATACTCCGCTGGCCGACCGATATATCAACCTCGTTGACTACCGTTCTGCCGGAGTACCTCTTCACTAACAATCGAGTTTCAAGAAGCGTCATGTCCACTTAACCTATTTCTTAACCAATCTGTAGCCCCGCAGGCAAGAGCCGCCCGCATTTATAGCAAATTAACTCTGGAAAATCGGCGGTATTATACCAGCCCACGCCAGAATTGCAAAAACTTTCAAGCTGGAGGTTCCATTTATCTGCCTTTCGTGGTAATCTCTTGCATGAAATTTCGGTGGGAATTTTCATTTTATTACTTATTGAGAGAGGCCTGTGATGGCTATTACCAGTCCATTTGAGCAGATACACGAGCAGTTGGGAGCCAGTTTTTCCGAGCATGACGGGTGGCGGCTGCCTGATAATTTTGGCGACCCCGCAGCGGAGAGCACTGCCCTGCGGGAAGCGTCCGCCGGTTTTGACCTGAGCAGTTTCGGCAAGATAACGATAAAGGGCCCCTCAAGCCAGGCTGTGATCGATGGTTTACTGGCGACCGGTGCCGATTGCCCGGACGGCAAGTGGGTTTGGGCGGCCACCGCTAACCCCGAAATGGGATCGAGCCTGCGTCTCGGCAGAGAAGGCGATACTTTTACTCTGTTTACCCTGCCAAAAAAACGAGAGCAAATGCTCGCGCTTGCCGGCGAAATCGCAAACCAACTGCCTGCCAGTGACGTAACGATCACTGATATTACCGAAACGACCGCAATGTTGGCTATCTATGGCCCCGGAGCCGTCGAAGCGGTGACAAGCATTATGCCCTTTGATATCTCGCAAGTGGGCGAAAACGGCATTATGACACTGTCATTTTTCATGATGAAGGTGATAATCGTTCGGGGCGGGTGGCATGGCGGCGATGGCATTGAGCTATTATGCCCCAAATCGGCGGCGACTATGGCTGCTGGCGCGGTGGCTAAATATCACAAAAAGTTCAGTATTACGTTAGCTGGCATGGAATGCCTGACCGAGGCCTTAGCAGAAAGACAAATCACGCTATAAGGCCCGTAAAAGCGTGATTCTTTGCACGAGTAAGGGGGTTTTTAGCGCAAGTTAGCGGGATTTTTGCCGCATCGTAAATTTAGACGGGTGTTTTGCTGGAAACCACCGCGAATATGTGCTATAAGGGGATTTCTGTTGCCCGAAATTGCTATTATTGAGATATGAAATCTATTGAAATGTAAGATATGTTTGCAATCATAAGCGATATACATTCGAACCTTGAGGCCTTAACTACGGTTCTTGCCGACATCCGCAAGCGTGGTATCGAGACTATCTACTGTCTCGGCGACGTGGTCGGATATGCCGCCAATCCGAAGGAGTGTCTGGACCTTGTCATCGAGAATACGCAGGCCTCGGTGCTCGGCAATCACGACTATGCGGTCCTTTACGAGCCGACGAATTTCAACCTCGGTGCAGAGCAGGCGACGTATTGGACCAGGGAGGTGCTCGAGAAGGAAGAGCACGAGGAAAAACGGAATCGGCGATGGAAATATCTCGGAGACCAGCAGATGCGCTGGACACTGGAAACAAAACTCAACGGCGTAAACGCCCATCTGGATTTCGTACATGCCTCGCCGAGACGGCCTATCAACGAATATCTCTTCCCTGACGACGTGTACACGACGTTAGGCAAGATCAACGCGCTTTTCGACCGCACCAAGCACATCTGTTTCGTCGGGCACACGCACCTTCCGGGCGTGTTTCTCGAGGACCCGGACTTCTACACGCCCGACGAACTCGGCTGGGTGTATCCGATCATTGCCGACGAGAAGGCCATTATAAACGTCGGCTCCGTCGGTCAGCCAAGGGACAGGGACAACCGGGCGAGCTATGCGTTCATTAAGGATAACGAGGTGCATTTTATCAGGCTCAAATACGACCATGAGGCAACCGCCGAGAAGATCTATAAGGTCAGCCAGCTTGACGATTTCGAAGGCGACCGGCTCTTTGAAGGAAGATAAGCGGCTTTCAATAATTTCGGCAAGTGAATTACGGGCTTCTCCGAAATGACAAGGCTATTGCGATATAAATAAGGCTATGTAGATGAGTGCAAAAACTGTTTTCACTGTGTTTCTCGCGGGTTTCGTCGGTCTGTGTGGTTTTTTGGTAATCCAGTCGGGCCTGTTTGACAATCCCGATCCGTCGCATCAAACGGCGATACCCCTTGCCAGCCAGACTTCTCCGGGCGGCGCCGGCGATCAGCCGCAGACCTCTCAACCCAATGCCAGCGGCGCAGCGGCGACCGTCTACGGAAGCGATTATGACTTTTCAAGCCTTCGCGCAACCAACCTGTCCCCGGCGACACATACCATCGGCTCGGTCTATGCGGATACTGGTTTTAAGTTCGAGCTGGAACTGACCAGTAAAGGCGCAGGCATCGTCAGGGCCACGCTCAGCGAGTTCAAGGACCGCGACCCGGAAGAGCCGGCCCCGCTTGTGCTGCTTTCACCTATTACCGACAAGAGGACGATCTATTCGTTAGCCAACAACAGTTTTGCGCTTGTCGACATAACGGGAAAGCCCTTTCCGCTTTATAAACTCAACTGGCGATTAAACGAAAGCCAAAGCGATTCGCAAAAGGCGACTTTTCAGGCGACCCTGACGGACGCTGCCGGTAAAGATGCTATCAGGCTCACGAAGGTTTTTAGCGTTACCCGCGACAGCTATGACATCCAGTGCGATGTGACGGTCGAGAATCTCTCCGACCGGGAATTGAAAACAATGTTCGACATGCAGGGCCCCGGCGGGCTCGGTATCGAGAGTTTTCGCGGCGATATGCGAGGCGTCATAGCCGCATTCATAAAGAACGACGGCACGATCGACTCCTTAAAGATCGACAACGCCAAGCTCCGTAAGTTCAAAAAGGCCGGCGATACCGAAGAGATGCAACTGCGGCACAAAGAGGCCCATTTCCTGTGGGCGGCGGTTACCAACAAGTACTTTACGGCGATACTTCGGCCCGTCCCGGAAGGCGACGGCAACTGGCCCAAAAACATACGGATGGGCCCAGCCGAATATTACGACACTGACCTGCCAGCAAAAAAGCCCGGCGACGATGACAACAACAGTTTTTCTGTCAGGACAACCGATCTGGCGCTGGCCCCGGCGGGAGCCGCAGAGGCGACAAAGACCCTCGGATTCCAGCTCTACCTCGGACCAAAGGACAGGGATATTTTCAATGAGACTCCGCTCTACAAAAGGCTTGGCTACTTTCATGCCATCGATTTTCGCTCGTGTTTTTGCTGTCCGACGCAGCTCATCCGTTTCCTGGCGTTCGGGATCATGGCGATAATGAACTGGATGTACGCCGCGATGGGGCCGGCGGGCAACTACGGCATCGTGATCATGGTGCTGGTGTTTATGATGCGGCTGATACTGCACCCGGTTACGAAGAAGAGCCAGGTGTCGATGATGAAGATGCAAAAGCTCGGGCCCATGACCGAGGAGATCAAGAAGAAGTACGGCAACAACAAGGCCGAGATGCAAAAGCAGATCATGAAGCTTTACCGCGACCAGGGCGTCTCGCCTGTTTCAAGCATGCTGCCGATGATGATCCAGATGCCGATCTGGATATCGCTGTGGACCGCGGTTTCGGCGAGCGTCGAACTCAGGGGAGCGGCGTTTCTGCCCTTCTGGATAACGGACCTGTCGGCGCCGGATGCGCTCTTCAGGTTCGAGGCGATAACCATACCCCTGCTCGGCTGGGAGATCGATTCGTTCAACCTTCTGCCGCTGCTGATGGGCGTGGTAATGTTCCTCCAGCAAAAGCTCATGCCCCACGCGTCCAGCCAGCAGACCAACCCGCAGGTCGCCCAGCAGCAAAAAATGATGATGATCATGATGCCGCTGATGTTCCCGATAATGCTCTACAAAGGGGCGTCCGGCGTTAACCTGTACATCCTGTCGAGTATTAGCGCCGGCGTCATCGAGCAGATCGTTATACGCAAACATATTCGCGAAAAGGAGGCCGCCGAATCGGTTGGGCTCGTCTCGGCAACCAAAAAGACCGGCGGCAAGGTCAAAAAGAAGAAGCCCAAACCGTTTTTTAAGACTTAGCCCATCGTTCGCCGGCTTAAACGGCCATGTATGATATAAACGACACTATCTGTGCAGTCAGCAGCGCCTCAGCCGGCGCAGGGACCGTCGCCAGATCGATCATACGCATCTCCGGAGCCGAAAGTTATCCGATACTAAACGGCATCTTTCGGGCCGAAGGTAAACTGAATAATCGCGGTATCACCACCGGGAAGATTCGCCTCGAAAATCTGCCAGATCACGATGCGACCGTTTACTCCTTCGTCAGCGGACGCTCCTACACGGGTGAGGACCTCGTCGAAATCCACACCTTTGCCGCCGGTGTCGTCGTCCAGTGCATTCTCAATAAGCTGCTCGACTCATCGAGGCTGGCCGACCCCGGCGAATTTACACTGCGGGCCTACCTAAACGGCAAGATCGACCTTTCGCAGGCCGAGGCCGTCGCCGAGATCGTTGCAAGCGGCAACAGGTTC
>DAOVVQ010000219.1 GCA_030637065.1 Planctomycetota bacterium | reverse complement strand
CAATCGGTTAAGAGTAAGCAAACCGACCGCAAGCTCTCCCATTGCCACAATTCCAACGGACACTACCCCGGCGGACATTAAACCTACGGCGATTATGCCGTAAGCCAGCCCGACAGGAACAAAAGCAAAAACGCCAAGTCCGATTATCATTCCCAAAGCGAACACACCATTGGAAAGGATCCCAAACGCAACTCCACCAATAGCAAACACACCATACGCCACACCGCCTATCGCTATTACCCCCTTGGCTCTGGGCCCAATTGCGATAAAACCCCTGGCTGTGCCCTTTGTGCGTACATCAACCCACGGAAACCTCGGCCGCAGTCCATAGCCTACCGTGCCTGCGTCGCCGTGATCTTCAATCGCCCTGGATACTGCATCTTCGCCTTCCAGGCCATCGGCCTGAAGCTCTTCAATTTTCTTGAGCAGATGGTCCTGTTGTTCCGCCCTGATCTTTGCCGCATCTGTTTCACTGCGGTTGGCATAAATCATCACACGGTCGAGATATTTCTCCAAATCCTGGCTCATAATACATCTCCTATTGCTAAAGCTAACGGCACAGGTTTAGCCACCGGGCCAATTACTTTTTCCATAACTTCCGTCAGCATTTGCCACTGCACGCGATTGTCCGCCAATGCCCTCCGCCCTTTAGGCGTCAGTCGGTAATATTTGCGCTGACGGCCGTTTTCGGCCCTGGCCCATCTCGCCGTGATCAGCTTTTTCCCTTCCAGCCGATGAAGGACCGGATAAATAGTGCCTTCCCCAAGCCTCAAAATCCCCTCAGCCCGCTTATCCAACTCCTTGACGATCGCATAACCGTAACTCGGACCGGATTGAAGTATCGCCAGCAGCAACGTTTCCACATTACCATCGAGCGTTTGTTTACGAAGTTTCTTCATAAGCATAAGCAATCCTCAACACACCTGTTTCAAACCACGGTAAGACCAAAACAACAATACCTTACAGCGCACAGTATAGTATACTATACACCATAAAGTAACATTGTCAAACCGATTTTTTGAAAATTCCCAAAATTTTTTCCAGCGTGGGCTAAAGTCCATCCTACCGATGGCTGCCCATTCCTGTCATTCCAAACTTGATTTGGACTCCATTTTGTCTTCGTCACTTTCCTGGATTCCTGCTTTCGCAGGAATGACAAGCCTTCGCGTTAATGACAAGGGTGATGGTGAGTGTCACTGTGGATTCGCCCATCGGTTTGCTGCGCAAACGCGCTGCCACCCTTGCTGCGAACTGCATGGATAACGAGTTATGTCAGTCCCAGTTACAGATTGCCCGGTTTTGTTACAGCAGGGTCAGTACTACCCAGCGGACGTCCATTGCCTGGGCTGCTGCTATGTTTACTGCATCGAGCGTCAGGAGGCCTCTGGCTTTTGCGAGGGTTATTGTTCCCATTTCGAGCGGTTTGAAGTCCTTTACGTAGGATTCGCTGCCGCGTGGTACGCGGTCCGATTCGGCGCCGATGAGCGGCGGGTCGTTGGCCTGTGTGACCGTTGCCTGTGTGGAACTTCCGCCGAACTCCAGTTTGACGGTCGAGCCTAAGTCCGGCTGGGGGCATGTGTAGTAGACCTGGGCCTTGTAATTGCCGGCGGTCGCCACGTCGATATCCCATGTGATCTTGTCATCGAGGCTTGTCCAGTTGGTATAAAACGAGCAGTTCGGCGCGCTGTTGCTTCGCTCGATATTGCCGTGGGCGATACCGTCGCGGGCGGGCAGATAGGTTACCGGGAATTCGCGATAGCCGACGGGGAAAGGCCTGTCGTCGACGATCGGCTCGGGGAGGACCTCGTTTTTCCACTGGTTAAGGGCGGCTGAGAGATTTGCGGCGATCTGCGGTTTGTCGGCGGCGATATTTTTGTACTGGCCGGGGTCGACGGTCATGTCGAACAGTGCGCCGTTGTTATCGAGGCGGTACCGCTGGGTGCGAACGGAGACCTTGCCTTTTTGATGCGAAAAGATCATCCGGTCGGGCCAGCTCCTGGCCGTCCCTAACAGCAGCGGTTTGATACTCATGCCGTCGAGGGGTTTGTCGCCGACGATATCGATGCCGGCAATATCGGCGAGGGTCGGCAGGAGGTCGATCGCACCTGCGATATGCGGAATCTTCGTGCCGGCTTTGATCTTCGCGGGCCAGCGGACCATACACGGCACGCGAAGGCCGCCCTCGTCGGTCGAACCCTTTTTGCCCTTCATGCCGTCGTTCCACCGCACGCTGTTGGGTCCGTTGTCGCTGAAGTAGATCACGATGGTATTGTCCGCGAGGCCGAGCTTATCGAGCTTTTTTAAGATCCGCCCGACGTTGTAGTCGATATTCTCGCACATCGCCAGGGCCGCCCGCGTCTTGTCGACGTCTTCCTTTTCCGGGTCGCGGTTTCGCATCTCCAGCGGCAGGTCTTTGAATTCGTCCCAGTAGCTGTCCGGGACCTGCATGGGCGAATGGGGGGTATTGAACGGCAGGTAGCAGAAGAAGGGTCTGTCCTGATTTTTCTCGATGAAATCGAGGCCGTGGTCGGTGAAATCGTCGACGATGTAGCCATTGCCCCAGACGATCTCGCCGTTATGTTCGAGCTTCCAGCCGAAATAGTGACCCCAATGGCCGGAGGGCATACCGTAATAGTCATCGAACCCGCGGGCGTTGGGATGGTAGGGCCACTGCGAGCCGTTGTGCCATTTGCCATAGGCCGCGGTGGCGTAGCCGGCTGCCTTGAAGGTGTCGCCGATGGTCTTTTCGTCGAGGTCGAGCCGCTCGACACCGGCGGAGGTTCCGTGTACACCGCCTCGCAGGTGGTATCGACCCGTGAGCATCTCGGCCCGCGTCGGCGAGCAGACGGCGCAGACGAAGAACCGGTCAAAGATGGCCCCGTCGCGGGCTAAGGAATCGATGTTGGGTGTTTGCAGGTTGCTGTTGCCGTGAACGCTCAGGTCACCGAAGCCCTGGTCGTCGCTTAGGATCATGACGATATTGGGCCGCTTGTCGCCTGCGCGAATTTTCATGGCGCGATTGGAGAGCAATATCCCCGCTGTGCCGACCGCAGCACACCGCTTCAAAAAACCGCGTCGCGTTAATCGATCAATTCCCATAAACTTATTGCCATCCGTGCGTTTGGCGTACGCTGATCATTGCTTCGAGGATATCGTTCCATGTCTGCTGTTTCATCATTACTTCGTTGGGGAACATGCAGCCGTCCCAGCAGACGTGCTTAAACGCCTTAGTCAGCTCGCCGCTTTCGTCGCGGAGCCAGAATCCGGCGTCTTTGGCGATATCGAGCTTGCCGTTTTCGTCTTTTGCCAGGCAATGTCGCCCGGTTTTGTCGTGCGAGCCGCTTCCGTGGACGGTCCCGTCGTTTTGGGCGATGTGCATGTCGATGGTCCATGGCCGAAGTGCGGCTGTGACGGTTGCGAGGCCTTGCTGGAGGGCGTCGCTGTCGTTCCAGTCAAAATCGTCGGCTAAGATCCTATGCTCCGGCGCGTTATATCCGAGCAGATAGAGCAGGGTGTGGGCCATATCGGCCTGGAATCCCATGTTGGGACGATCGACCATCTCGAGCAGGTCGACCATATCCTTCCAGTCGTGCATCCCGCCCCAGCATATCTCGCCTTCGGCAGCGAGCTTCTCATCGTGATCGGCGGCAATATCGCAAGCCGCCCTGAATGTATCGGCGATCTTTCGCTGGTTCCCAGCCGGATCCTCGGCCCACTCGGTAACGCTGCACGCCGAATCGATGCGGACAACACCATAAGGCCTGACGCCAAGCTCGCGGAGTTTCGACGCGATCCGGCAGCCCTTGCGGACCTGGTTAAGATAGCTGGTTTGCTGTTCCTCGTCGCCCATGGCTGAGCCGCCACCGGTCGGTCCCCAGATCGGGGCAACAACCGAACCGACGACGAAACCCTTAGCGGCGATCTTATCGGCCAACATCTTCAGGTCGTCGTCCGAAATATCGATGTCGACGTGCGGATCGAAGAGGAACATGTCGACGCCGTCGAACTTCTGGCCGTCTACCTCAGCGGCTGCGGTAAGGTCCAGCATGGTATCGAGGTCGATCGGCGGCTCCGAATCCGGGCCCTTGCCGACAAGACCGGGCCACATTGCATTATGCAGTTTTGGGTACGCGTTATCCGTCATTGTTCAGGTCTCCAATATAATTTTTCCGTTTCGATCAAAGTTTTTCCTGCACCGGTTATTCCATCATGCGAACGTTGTCGTCCTGGATAAGTTCGCCGGTATACGGGTCCCAGTCGCGGGTACGATGGTTCATGCGGTGATCGCCGTGACACTGTGTACAGACCAGCTTTTCGCCGTCATCGCCTCTGGCTTCCTTATGATCGGGCACTTCCAGTAGCTCTTCGCCGTGGCAACCCAGGCAGAACGGCTCGATCATTTCCGGAGCAAACATAACATCCGGCGGAGTGATATTGTCCTCGTCATCGCAGTGAGCGTCGCAGGCGCCGTGGCAATCCTCACAGCCAATGCCCATGCGGGCATGCGTGCCGGCAATCTCCTCTTGGGAAAAGTTGTAATGGCACGCGTGGCATCGAAGATTGATCGACATATCCTCACCGCCGCCTTCATTGAGCAGCAGCAAGGGCTCCTCGTCGTCGAGCAGGAGTAAGGGTTCCTCGTCATCAAGCAGCAGCAGCGGCTCTTCGTCCTCAACCGCCACAACCAGCTCATCAGCAGGCACCACAGCCAGCTCAGACGTCGGCTCGCAACCCAACACAACAAACACCATCGCCGACACTACAACGATCCACAAACAAGCTCTTAAATCAATCATGCAAACCTCGTCAAAATTAAGTTAAACCGGCCCTGTGATATGCGAACACCTGCCGCAATTGACTTATCGGTCGCCGGAAGAAATTTTGTCTACACGTACTGCCAGTCCTTTAGCCATTGATAATCCGCGGGCAGATTCGCCCATGCCCTTTCGCTCGCCTCGGCAAGCTCGGCCTTTTCCTTCGTGTCAAGCTCGCGACTCTCCTTAACCGCCCTGGCAACGTTGTCGACCTGGGCCGGACTGACGAGGCCGGGGATAGGCGCCGTTACCGCCTCGTTAGCCAGAATATAGCGAAGTGCAAGACGGGCGCGGCGGTTGTCCTCTTCGGCGTGCGGACTGCCGGGAGAGCTGTCGCCCTTAAAGAGCGAATTGCTCGCAAAGGGCTTGATGCCGAAGGAGCCGACGTCGCACTTCTTCAGCGCATCGAAAAGACTGTCCGTCGGAGCCCTCTTGCTCATCGAGGTATACGGGAAAAGAACGACGTCGATCTGCGGAAAATACTCGATCATCATCTTATGCCAGCGGCGGTCGTGCGAGGACATGCCGATGAACCGTGCCTTGCCCTGCTTCTTGGCCTTTTCCAGGGCGTCGACGATCTCGCAGGACGTATTAAACGTGTGCTTACCACCCGGCTCTAAACAGGTGATACGCCAAAGATCGGTATACTCCTGCCTGGAATCCCTCAGCGTTTCGTCAAGACTGGCCAGCAGCTTTTCGCTCGTGCGGTAGTCCTCCTTGCGAACCTCCTGGCCGGCGTGAGAAAGCGCCATCGTCATCTTGTCGCGGCGACCCTTGAGGGCCTTGCAGTATGCCATCACCTCGCGGTACGAACAGGCGTCGATATGATTGATGCCGACCTCCATACAGCGGTCGACGACGGCCTTGCGGTTCTCGTCAAAATCCTGGTCCATAACGTCGTACCGCTTCCAGTGGCCGCCGAGACAGACGGCTGAAACCATCAACTCGGTCTTGCCGAGCCGCCGGTACTCCATGTCGGGGTTATAACAGAGTATCTTCGACGCACTCGCCGCGGAAGCTAAGCCCCCCTGCCCAGCCAGCCCGCTGGCGATCGCGCCACCGGCAACCAGTGAACTATTACGAATAAACCGCCTGCGTGAAAGATCGTCTTTTGTCATCGTAAACCCCTTTCAAAATAAGACCAACTTTTGCCCTTTACCAGCCCCCCCCCAGAGGCTCTGGAGCCCCTTGGCACGCTCGATCATGCCAAACACACCGCAAGACGCCCGGCAAAGCCAAAAGATTGTTCTTATCTTACAGGATTTATGCGGCTGAGGCAACAAATTAACACCCGCTCCAAACAAACCGGGTAATCCATAAAAGACCCACGAAGACCACTTCTCTCCGCCCGCTGGTGTCACCCCAGCCGTGTAGGGTGCGATATCAAGTATAAAACCGAAAAAAAGACCGTAAAGTCAGGGCTTTGGGGGTTGTGTCAGCGAACCGCATGGGTAACAAGTTATCCATTCTACGGGCTGATCCAGATAGCATTGCATATCGAGCGGATTTTATATAACCCTTTCAGGGTATCTTAGGAACGCGGGGTTTCGTTTACCCAGGGTGGCGCTGCGCTTACCCTGGGCTGAACATAACAGCCCCTTCGGGGCAGGAATTGAGTATTAGATGCAAATGCGAAATGTTGGATACAAAAAAATCCACGAAGGCCACTTCCCTCCGCCCGCTGTTGTCACCCCAGCCGTGTAGGGTGCGATACTTTGCTGGATTCCTGCTTTCCCGGCTGCGACTCGCTCCGCCGCGGCGAGCGCGGGAAT
>DAOVVQ010000191.1 GCA_030637065.1 Planctomycetota bacterium | reverse complement strand
GATAAAGGCAAAAGAGAACAACAGAAAAAGAGCCAGCTTAGTCCAAAGGAAAAACGAAGATTGAAAAAAGAAAAAAAATAAATAGCCACAGAGTCTGCCGAACGTGGCACAGAGAAAACAGAATTAAAGTTTTCGGCGTGGGCTAAAGCCTGCGCTACCGACTTATCGCAACAGGTGAAAGACGGTGTTGGCAGGGATTTTTCTTACCATGAAGGAATTGAAGGACATGAAGTTTTCAGGGTGGGCTAAAGCCTACGCTACCGATTGTATATTTGCTGTTGGAAAGTAATAAATAATGATGACATTAGACCGACCAGACATAGAGCCTTTGTGGTCGAATTGCAAAGACTCACTCCGTCACGCTGGAGATCACTTTGCAGAATTAAACATGATCAACAGTCAAGCGGACCCTCAAGAGAAAAAACATCACAGCAAATGGGCTGTGATAAGTGTAGCTCACGCAGCAGACTATTACCTTAGAATTTTCTTGAAAGAACTCGATCCCGATTGCTCTTTGCTCAAGAACCCAGAGGCATACGGCCCACCTGTCTCCAAAACTATCAAGCATCTAGAAGATAACCATTTGGATGCATTGCAGGACTCACGGAAAACTGTCATTGAGGTTATTAAAAAAGTTAATACACAGCGTAATAAAATAATGCATCGTGTCACGCCTAAAGATCTAACAGAAGCCGTATCTGTTGCTGCATGGGCTTTCTTTGGGTTGCTACGATCTTTTCGAGACGAATATGATATCAGATCAGATGCCATAGTTGACCAGTCACCTTCTATTGAAACCGATTCATTTTATCTAATCATACGTTCCAAGCACCAAGACTTTATTAATTACGTTATGACTTCATTGGCCGAATCTTATGATCCAGCCAATTTAGATATTTGCCCTCTTTGTGGAACCTTGTCAGTTCTTAAGGGTAGTTGTGAAGTTTGCTTCCAAGGCATTTCAACACCTGAGTGCAGTTGCTGTGGAGAGCAATGTTATGTTCCAGATGACTCAAATTTAGCTCATCACCTTGAATTGGATGTATGCCCCTCCTGTGGAGCTGAATTATAACCTTA
This sequence comes from Planctomycetota bacterium, assembly GCA_030637065.1. GTDB lineage: Bacteria > Planctomycetota > Phycisphaerae > Sedimentisphaerales > Anaerohalosphaeraceae > DAOVVQ01. The sequence continues at coordinate 6,272 of DAOVVQ010000191.1, read as the reverse complement.
TATGTTTGCGTGCTAACAGGGGGTGTTATTCTTTTGCGGCGGTTTGTGGTTCTTTTGCTTCTGCTTCTTCTACCGGGATTTGGGCTGTTTGGCGCAGTTGGGCTTCTATTGATAGTCTGTCCGGGATGGTTGGTCTTTCCGGTTGCTTCTTTGTGGGTTTTACAGCTTCTGTTTTGCGGCGGGTTGGTTTTTCGAAGGTTGTGCCTATTGCGCGTAGTTTTCTGTAGCGGTTTTCCAGGAGATTTTCGATCTTCGTCCGCTTAAGGTCCCGCAGCGTTTTTACTATATATCGTTCGACATTGTATATCGTGTCGTGAATGTTGCGATGGGCTCCGCCTAATGATTCGGGTATTACATCGTCGATCAGGGACAGTTTCAGTAATTCCTTGCTGGTGAGTTTGAGGGCTTCGGCGGCGACGTTGGCCTGGGCTCCATCGTGCCAGAGAATGGCTGCACAGCCCTCCGGCGAGATCACCGAGTAGTAGGCATATTCGAGCATGGCAAGTCTGTCGCCGACGCCTATGCCCAAAGCTCCGCCGGAGCCGCCCTCGCCGATGACGATGCAGATGATCGGTACTTTCAGCCGTGACATTTCCATCAGATTGACCGCGATGGCCTGGGCTTGGCCCCGTTCTTCGGCTCCAATGCCGGGATAAGCTCCGGGTGTGTCTATCAATGTGACTACCGGCAGGTTGTACTTCTCAGCCAGTTTCATCTTTGCCAGGGCCTTTCGATAGCCCTCGGGGTTGGGACAGCCGAAATTGCAGGCGATCTTCTCTTTGGTGTCTCTGCCTTTGTTCTGGCCTATGATCAGGACCCTCTCTCTGCCGATCTGGCCGAAGCCCGTTACTATAGACGGATCGTCGCCAAAGGTTCTGTCGCCGTGCAACTGGCGAAAGTCCTTTACCATCAGATTGAGATAGTCGCCGAGGAGAGGTCTTTGCGGATGCCTGGATACCTGCACCGTCTGCCATGCGGAGAGGCTGGAATAGATCTTCTTGAGTTCGGAGGTCTGGACCCGCTGAAGGCGGCGAATCTCCGTAGAGCAGTCGCTCCCGTCGTTTGAGGCCTTTGCCTGGAGTTCGGCGATACGGCGATCGAATTCGGCAATCTTGTCCTCAAACGGCAGATACTGGTCGCCGTTAAGTTTAATTTCTGAACCGACCATATTTTACGCTTGTCAACTCCTGCAATTTTTACGGTATACAAAAAAATCTTCTGCCCACTACGGTAGATCAGAAGTTCGTCAATATCTTATCAATTTGGCCAGCATTTTCCCGACCGGAGCGATATAATAGCAGTTTCATCGGCCAAATGGAAGAAAAAAATTGACATTATGTCATTACCCATGTACATTTCAGGCAGAGTTGCCGGAGGGGTATATTTCCGTAAGGCCTTTATAATGAAGAAGTTACGTCAAATTAGCGTAGTTGGAATGGGTCTTCTGGGCGCGAGCGCCAGCCAGGCGATTTTGCGCACATTTTCTAAGATAAAGACGGTCGGGTACAGTCATCGGGCGGTAACGAGGAAAAAAGCCCGCAATTTCGGGGTCGCTGACGAGATCGTCGACGATATCGCCGAGTGCGTTGCCGGGGCTGATATTGTGATCTTAGCTACGCCGATACGCACGTTCGAGGGTATCTTTGAGGAGATCGCCGGGCATCTGCCGGACGGCTGTATTGTTACCGATGTCGGTTCGACGAAGGTTTTGCCTCATCGCTGGGCAAGGAAGATGCTGGGTAATAATGTTTTCTACGTGGGTTCGCATCCGATCGCAGGTTCGGAAAAGAGGGGGGTCGAGTTTGCACGCGATGACCTGTTTGCCGGCTCTTCGTGTATTCTGACAAAAACGGCTGGGACGGACATGAAGGCGTTGGCGGTGCTTAGGCAATTCTGGTCGAAGATCGGGTGCAGTATTAAGGTTATGGCGCCTGATAAGCATGACCGGATTTACGGGCGGGTAAGTCACCTGCCTCACGTCGCAGCGGCGGCGCTGATAAACGCGAGCGATCCCGAGCAGATGAAGTTTGCCGGCAAGGGTTTTGTCGATACATCGCGGGTGGCGTCGGGGCCGGAGAATGTCTGGGCGGACATCCTGCTGACCAATGCCGACAATGTGGCGAGCGGGATCGACCGGCTGATAAAGGAATTGTCCCGGCTGCGTAAGGCTGTTAAGGATCGGGACCAGAAGCAAATTGAAAAGCTGCTTACGCAGGCACGGAGCAAGCGGGCGGTGCTAATTAAATATAAAATGAAAAAGAAGGAACTGCTGTGAGACAATGGCGTATCGAGGTGTCGAGCCGGGCCGGGTTTGCAGACACCCGCGGACAGGACGTTCGGGAAGACATTCAGGAATTGGGGATATCAACGGTCGAATCGGTACACTCGGCGAAGGTGTATCTGATCGAGGCGGATTTTGACGCTGATTTTGCCGAGCGTGTCGCCGGTGAGTTGCTGACCGACACGGTCTGCCAGGAATATCGCATTGGCAGAAGCGTACCGCCGGCGGGACCGATGAGCGCGACGGTGATAGAGGTCCACCTAAAGAGCGGCGTTACCGATCCGGTTGCCGAGTCGGTGGCTGGCGCGCTGGCCGATATGGGCGCCGGTAATGTCGAAACGGTGCGGACGGCGCGGAAATATATCCTTCTTGGCAATATCAGCGACGACGAGCGGGACACGATCTCGCGGCGTGTGCTTGGTAACGACTGTATCGAAGATGTTATCTGCGGCACAGATGCCGAGCCGCCGAGCCCGCATACCCTGCCGTATGAGCTTAAGATAACCGAAATGCCCGTTAGAACCCTTAACGACGACGAGCTTGTCGCGTTGAGCAAGGATAGCGACCTGTTCCTGACACTCGTCGAGATGCAGACGATCCAGAATCACTACCGCATGCTCGAGCGGGAGCCTACGGATATCGAGCTTGAGACGTTGGCCCAGACCTGGAGCGAGCACTGCGTTCACAAGACGCTCAAGAGCAGTGTGGATATGGATTTCGACGGAGAGCATATTCATTTCGACAATCTGCTCAAGGAGACGGTTTTTCAGGCTACTCAGGAGCTGGATAAGGATTGGTGCATCTCGGTTTTTGAAGATAACGCCGGCGTCGTCAAGTTCGATGACACCGACGCGATCTGCTTTAAGGTCGAAACGCACAATCACCCGTCCGCGCTGGACCCTTACGGCGGGGCGGCTACGGGTATCGGCGGCGTTATTCGGGATCCGATGGGCACGGGGATGGGGGCTAAGCCGATCGCCAATACGGACATCTTCTGTTTCGGTCTGCCGGATAAGAAGCTCGATGAGATACCCAAGGGCGTCTTGCATCCGCGGCGGGTTATGAAGGGTGTCGTCGGCGGTGTTCGCGATTACGGCAATCGGATGGGGATCCCGACGGTCAACGGGGCGATCTATTTCGATGACAGGTATATGGCCAATCCGCTGGTCTTCTGCGGGAATATCGGGATACTGCCCAACGACCAGTGCTTCAAGCATCAGCAGAGCGGCAATGCGGTCATCGTCGTCGGCGGCAGGACCGGTCGTGACGGCATTCACGGTGCGACGTTTTCGAGCGGGCAGATGACCCACGAGCACGAGGACATTTTTTCGCACGCGGTGCAGATCGGAAACCCGATCGTCGAAAAGAAGATGCTCGATGCGCTGCTCCAGGCCAGGGAGGCCGGTCTTTATGAGGCGATCACCGATTGCGGGGCGGGTGGGCTAAGCAGTGCGGTCGGCGAGATGGGCGAAAAGTTAGGCGCTGTGGTCGATCTGGAGAAGGTGCCGCTGAAATACGCCGGGCTAAACTACACCGAGATATGGATAAGCGAGGCTCAGGAGCGGATGGTGATCTCGGTCAAGCCCGAAAATGTCGAGGCGATATGCAGGCTCTTTGCCTCGGAGGACGTCGAGGCGACCGTAATAGGGGCGTTTACCGATGACAGGAAGCTGACGCTGAGATACGGCGGCCAGCAGGTCGCCCAGCTTGATATGGAGTTTTTGCACGAGGGTGTGAGTAAATATTCGCGGAAGGCGCGGTGGCACAGCAAGAAACTGTCCGAGCCTGACATTGCTAAAAAGGACGATTACAATGACGACCTGTTGGAGATCCTGTCGTCGTATAACGTGGCGAGCAAGGAATGGGTGATCCGCCAGTACGACCACGAGGTGCAGGGGGGCAGTGTGATCAAGCCTCTGACCGGTGCCTGCAATGACGGGCCCAGCGACGCAGCCGTGGTTCGGCCCAAGCTCAATTCGGAAAAGGGTGTCGCGATAAGCTGCGGGATGAATCCGCTGTACGGTGACATTGACCCGTATTGGATGGCATTGAGCGGCATTGACGAGGCGATCCGCAATATCATTTGCGTTGGCGCCCGGCCCGACAGGATCGCGCTGCTGGATAATTACTGCTGGGGCGATTGCAGCAAGGCTGAGACGCTCGGGTCGCTTGTTCGGGCCTCGATGGCGTGCTATGACGGGGCGATGGGTTTTTCGAGCCCGTTTATCTCCGGCAAGGATTCGATGAATCCTGAGTGCGTCTGTGACGACGGCACGCAGATAGCTATACCGGCGACGCTGCTGATAAGCGCTATGAGCCTGGTCGATGACGTCAACAAATGCGTGAGTATGGATGTCAAACGGGCGGGCAATCTGCTGTTCGCCGTCGGCATTACGAAAAACGAATTGGGCGGCTCGCATTACTACAAGATTCGCGGCGAACTCGGCTGTAATGTTCCGAAGGTCGATATAAAGACCTCCGCGGAGACGGCCAGGAGGATCCACCGGGCGATTTGCGATGGCCTGATCGTTAGTTGCCATGACTGTTCGGAAGGCGGCTTGGCGGTTGCACTGGCGGAGATGGCGTTTGCCGGCGACCTGGGTATTACCGCCGATCTTCGGGGTCTGCCCGTCAGCGACGATTGTATTCGGGCCGATATGCGGCTGTTCAGCGAATCGAACTCGCGGTATATCGTCGAGGTTGAGCCGGAAAAATACGATGAATTCGCCAAACTCATGCTCAATGTGCCCTTCGGCCAGATCGGCGAGGTGGCAGAGGACAGCAGGCTGGTGATACAGGATGAGGGCCAGAAAAGCGTCATCGATATGGATTTGAAGACGCTGCGAGAGGCCTGGAAGAAACCGTTAATGTTAAGTTAGGAACGCAAAGGTACCATGGAACAGGTAAAAGCTATAGTATTGCGGGCAGCCGGAGTAAACTGCGACCTTGAGACCCAGCACGCTCTGGAGTTGGCAGGGGCCGAGGTCGATCGGATCCATATCAACAGAGTCATCGAAGATACGAGCATCCTCGACGGCTATCATATTCTTGTATTTCCGGGCGGCTTTAGCTACGGCGACGACGTCGCAGCCGGGAAGATATTGGCCAACCAGATAGTCCACCACCTCACCGATGCCATAAAGAAGTTCATCGCCAGCGGCAAGCTGGTCCTTGGGATCTGCAACGGCTTTCAGGTGTTGGTCAAGACCGGTATCCTGCCGGGTGTAAACGGCGGCGATATCGGCTCTTTGTCCGGGCAGGCGGTGAGCATAACCGACAATGACAGCGGCAAGTTCGAGGACCGTTGGGTGTATCTTGCCCCGGCTGCGGCCAGGTGCGTGTTTATCGACCCTGATACGCGGATCTATCTGCCCATCGCCCATGCCGAGGGCAAGGTGGTTGCAAAAAACAGCGATGCCCTCGAAGAGCTGAGGTCGCAGGGCCATGTTGCGTTTCGATATGTCGATGCCGATGGCGAAGAAGGTCCGTTTCCGGTCAATCCCAACGGCTCGATGGATTCGATCGCGGGTCTGACCGATTCTACGGGGCGGGTGTTGGGGCTGATGCCCCATCCGGAAAGGTACGTCCACCGCACGCAGCATCCGCACTGGCAGCGGTTGGACCAGCAGAGCCTTCCCGACGGACGGTCGATCTTCGACAATGCTGTCAATTACGTACGCTCAACGCTTTAACATGCGAAGGCTCGCCGGCAGACGTTGGTGCAGTTACGATGACTTCGTCATCAGTCCGAGTTTGTTGATCTCGGCAAAGAGATCGTCCTTGCGGACAGGCTTTACGAGATAGGCCTCGCACCCGTCGTTAAAGGAACCGAAAATGTCCTCGGACTGGCTCTTGGCGGTGGTCATAATTATCTTGACGCCATTTATGCCAATTCCACTAAAAAAATGCGCGTCAGTCCGTAGGATGGGTAACTTGTTACCCATGCGGTTCTGTATGCTCCTCCGTCAGCATGGGTAACAAAGTTACCCAT
>DAOVVQ010000190.1 GCA_030637065.1 Planctomycetota bacterium | reverse complement strand
TGTTCCTCCGCACCGCTTCGACCAGCCTTTGCCCCTCGACAATAGAATACGTCAAAGGCTTCTGGACATACATGTCCTTGCCTGCATTGGCCGCTGCTATCCCTATTAGTCCGTGCCAGTGCTCAGGCGTCGAGATCGTCACCCCGTCAATATCCTTTCGCTCTAACAATTCGCGGTAATCGCCATAAACCTTCACCTTCTGAAAATTACCATCCCCCAACTCCATGGCATACATTTTTTCTATCTCATTTTTTGCGTGCATGGCCCGATTACTGTCAAGGTCGCAAACCGCCACGAGCCGGGCATTTGCCTGCAAGCCCTGATTCAAACATTCCTTCATATCGCCATGACCCATACGACCGGTCCCGATCGCCGCCATATTAAGCCTGTTGCTCGGAGCATCCTTACCAAAAACACTGCTCGGTACAATAAAAGGTACTGTCACCGACGCGGAGGCCTTTACAAAAGTACGTCTGTCCATTCCTCTTTATCCCTTTCCTTATTCAAGTTCCGATCTGTTTAAGAAACCGTCGCCGTCCTTATCGAGGCCTTTGAATCTCTGCGTCAAAACGGGCACGTTACGATTTATCGGGTCCATGATGTATTCGTCAAGAGTCAGCCGTCCGTCTTTGTTACTGTCGCGTTTATTAAAAAATTCCTCGGCGGTCGGACGCTTTCCTCGAGCAGGTGTTGCTCTCTTCCCGGCGCCGGTACGAGACGATTTCTTTTCGGTCGCTTCCGCAGGATACTTAGGATGCGAAGCCTCTATGTCATCGAGGTAATAGTCGAAATAATTGTTTCCCATTCCTCCGACAGGGTGATCCAGTCCCGGCGGATCGAGTTGCTCGCTCCATTTTGCCAACCGCCCCTCGAGTCGGGAAGCGATCTCGGGATGTTTTTCAATCAGGTTATATTTTTCCTCGATATCCGTTTCCAGATTAAACAGATATCGCCGCGATTCGCCTTGAATATACTTCCACTTCCCTTCGCGGATAGCCGCCTGACCCGTCCAACGCCAATAAAGCGCTTCATGTGGCGCGCCCTTTTTCTTCCCCGTCAGATAGGGAACCAGATTCACGCCATCCAATTGGGGCGATTTCCCCAGACCGGCGAGTTCTACCGCTGTCGCCGCCACATCGAGCGAGATAACGGGATGATCGTAAACCTGTCGGCCCGGAATGCGGCCTTTCCAATAGACCACAAACGGCGTGCGATTGCCCCCTTCGATAACCGTCCCTTTTTCGCCGTTCAATGGATCGTTGAGCGAACCGTTCCAGCCGGCGCCGATTCCGGGAACGTCTGTTTTGTAGATCTTCAAGGGCGCACCGTTGTCGCCGATAAAGAAGATCAGCGTGTTTTCTTCGATGTCATACTTGCGCAAGGTTTTCAGGATACTGCCGACGCCATCGTCAACGGCTGAAAGCATAGCGATTGCCTTGCGGCGACGTTCGGGCATTTCTCCGGGAAATCTTTTCAAATATTTTTCCGTAGCGTCGAGCGGCACGTGCGGCGCACGAAAGGCACAGTAGAAAAAGAACGGCTCATCGTGGTGGCGCTTGATAAAAGCGCATGCCGCTGCGGCGTTCGCTTCGAGGTGATAGAGGCCGCAATTTTCAGGTCCCGGCTTAACATCGTTGCCTTCCAGATCATAGTTCGCCCAGCCAGCGACCCTGCCGTTCTTATAGAAGACATCGTCGAAACCGTGTTGGACGATCTTCTCTTTCGGCCCCAGGTGCCATTTACCGGTCATTCCGGTTGCGTATCCCGCTTTTTTCAGACGCTCGGCGATCGTCAATGCGTTATTAAACCCGTCCATTCCGCCTGGAGCCCTAAACTCACTATTGGAATCGAGGCCGAACTTGGTCTGATACTGGCCCGTTAACAGCCCTGCCCGCGACGGAACACACTGCGGAGCCGTGACATAACCACTGGTCATCCGAACCCCGCCCGTAGCAAGCGAATCGATATGCGGCGTCTTTACGTCATTGAACACTCCCTGGCATGATAGATCGGCATAGCCGTGGTCATCGGTAAAGATGACAATAACATTCGGCTTAACAGCGCCGCCTGCGGTCGAAAGCACCGGGCCAACCAACAAAACAAAAATTGCCAGAACAAACGAAATTCTCATGCCTCATAACTCCTTCTCTTGCGTTGATTTCCTGGTTGCATAATTTACTTGATATTTTCAAAGTACTCTATGATCTGCTGTTTAAGGGCCGAATATGTCTCGGGCCTTTGCAGTCGAAGGTCTGTTCTCTCGCCGGGATCGTTGCTCAGATCATAAAGTTCAAAGTCGGCTTCCTTAAGCTGGGCGATCGTTTCATCCCACTGGGCCCGGCTGCTCTCGATCTGCGTTACCATCTTCATACCCCTGCTCCGACAGCCGACCTTGCCGGTAAGCTCGAAGAATATCGTACGCTCACCGACGCCCTGTCTGGCGGAGGACTCGATGTGCGGCAAAAGGCTGACGCCCCGGACGGGGTTTTTGCCGTTCATTTTGGGCACGTCGATCCCGGCTGCGTCCAGCACGGTCGAGAATACATCTGCGCCGATGACGACATCGTCGGAAACAACGCCTTTCGGGAATCTGCCCTTCCACTGCATCACACAGGGGACGCGAACGCCGCCCTCGTAGACGTTGCCCTTGCCTGCTCGGTACAGGCCATTATTGCCGGGGTAATTTGCCTTCGTCTCCTCGGTCATGAGGCAGCCGCCGTTATCGCTGAAGTATAAGATGAGTGTATCGTCCTCGATGCCGAGTTCGGTGACAAGGTCCAATAGCTGGCCGACACTGTCATCCATGTGCTCGAGTATCGCAAGATAATCGCGACGCGGATTATCTATTCCACGATTCTCAAGTTTTTCGATCCATTCGGCCTTGCCCGAATTGTTTGGTGATTCCTCTCGCCACGTCGGCCCGTGGACCGCGTTGTAGGGGACATAACAGAAGAAGGGCTTGTCGCCGTTGCTCTTGGCCCGTATGAAATCCAGAGCCTTTTCGGTGAAGTAATCCGTCAGATGTTTACCTTCGGAATACGGCTGACGGTTATGCATCAGCTTGCTTCCGGACAGATAAGGATGGGCGCCGCCCAAGAAACCGTAAAACACATCGAAGCCGCGATCGTTGGGGATGTTGCCTTCCTCGTAGCCTTGGTGCCATTTGCCGAATATCCCTGTGGTGTAACCTGCCTCTTGCAGGATCTCGGGGAACATGCGAACATCACTGCGAACGCGGCGGGCATTGTTGCCTTCGGTCTCGCTGGACGGTCCTCGCCACATTCCATTCTCCATCGAATACTGGCCCGTCAGAATCATCGCACGGGTAGGGCCGCAAAGCGGACAGACATAAAAGTCAGTGAACCGAACGCCATTTCTGCCGACCGCCTCCATAACGGGCATTTGGGCATCGGTGCCGGGCCAGTTCGAGGGCAGATCGCCCCATCCGTGATCGTCGGAGACGATCATGAGGATATTAGGCTGCTTCAAAGATTTGACGTGGACATTCAGCTTTTCATTGGCAATAACCAGCCCGCCCACCGCGGCCCCGCCGCATTTACCTAAGAATTGACGTCGATTCATTCAAACTGCTCCGATCTTAAGCCTGTTTCTTATCGCTAATACGCACTCAGGGCGGCGGGCCTCAGTCAACCGAGTCCCGAGAGGGTTTTGAACGTACAGAACCCGTCCTCACCTTCACCTGTCTTAGACGCAAGGGCGGTCAGCAGATATTGCCCTCAGGCGGCTATGACCTGATATTTCCCATTTATACGGTTAAAAACACAAGTTCTCTCTGTACGGCACCAACAATCACCCTTTCTCTTCGTCTGACGTCACTATTATAGCCATTTCCCCAACCGATTTGTAACAAAAAACGCCCAATATCATCATTTCGCCACCCCAAAAAAGCCCGAAAACCTAAGAAACGCCTAAAATTCCTGAGATATGCCCATTTACAGACCTGCCAAAAACGGAGACAGGTACGTTTAACCGGTGAAGTAGGGGCTGTGGCGGTTAAACCTTTAGCAAAAGTGATGACCGATAGCGATCTTGAGGTCGCTCGGCCACCAGGGTCTTTGCATGGCGGATCATTGCAATTACGGTTGAAGTTCGTTTACGAAACTGTTCTCGATGATTTTTCCGTCTTTGACAGTTACCAAGAGAGTTTTTGTATTATTGTTCCGCTGGGGATCAATGATTTTCTTGTGGGGGTCAACAACAACACTGAACAGGTTGTCGCCTTCCTTTAGCTCAATAGAACTGGTATATTCATTCCATATTCCTGCCGGTTTGATAGGTCCCGCCGCGTGAGTCCTCGGTCTGCTGGATTTTGTGTCGCCCATGTAAAAATAAACCCCAAACTGTGGTGACTGTTCCTCGCCCTTATTGTGGATGGCTGCGGTTAGATCATAATGCCCTTTGTCGCGAAGCGTTTCATTATAAGAGGGGCGAAGCTTAAGGTCCGTAACAGCGATATCAGTTTGGACGGGCTCCTTCTTCAATACATAATACGCCGGCTTTTGATGTCTTATCGTATAATCCCCGCTCTTCCACTCGTAGAACATGTATTTCGCGCCGTTGATGTCTTCTATATGATATTTCGACGCCGTCTCATTGGCTGCACTGATAACAACTCCTCTGGTCCACCTGAGAGGATAACCACTTGGGACCTTGCGGTTTCTTGCTGTCAGTTTTCCGTCCGCATCAAATTGCAGTTTACTTAAGAACAAATCATGCTGCCATGTTTTTACCTGCGGATGAAAAACGCCGATACTGGTAACAAAATCCACCGTTTCCCATCTTCCGATGACCTCCGGGTCGTCCATGAAGGGAAGGTCGATATTGTCAATCTGTCGGCTTGTGGAAATAAAAGTCAACGCTATGACCAATCCGGCAACAATGACTATGGCCAGGAACTTGCCTGTACATATACTGATAGGCTTGACTTTTTCCCGGTCACCTGAGAGCAGTTCGGCGTAATCTCCTGCGGGTCCCATCTCAGTGATTATCTGCTGAAAGTTTTCCCATGTCCTGTCATCGTCATTGAGTTCGCTGAATTTCTCGTCGAGATGGCCGCTGACATCGTCGAGAATCTCTTTTTTGCGCAGACGTTTGACGTTTGCAAGCGACTTCTCGATCTGGTACAAATAGCCTTCCTTTAAGTTGTCCCACGTTGCATTGCCCGATCCTCTATCGGCCTTCATCTCTTCAGCATCGCCGTCAAAACCTTCAGCCGTGACTTTTTTATAGATAACATAAGAATAAACACAAGGAATAAGCACCGCTGGGATAACCGGTATGATTATAAACAGGATCGCCCATTGACCGAATAATATCCCAGCTAACATAACAATCCCGGCAATTTTAAGCAGGACAGCCGAAAATTCATGCGTCTTTTTCCAGACCAGATCATTACTCAGCGTCCATGGCGTCCTGATACCGATAAACCAGTTAGGCTCTACCTTCTCCGATATCACACCAATGAAAAAGAACAATGCGCCCATCAGCACCGGCATAATAAGATTCGGGCTTGTCTCAATGCCAACATTCCACAATAACATCCAGATGTGAATGATCAGCAGAAACGCCATCATGAAAAGTATAAATCCCTCGTAATAATTCATGAATCTCGCGATATTCGCTTTCAGCGGGTCTATTTTCACTATGAGCATAAACGAGGCCGCCAGAAAAACCATGATGCACGGCGCAAAGAATGCTCCAACCGGTCTTGACATGGAATCGTCGACCTGGCCTTGCGCGTTCCAGTGGCTGGCCATGCGGTCGGGCAGCTTCGGGTAAAAGGCAATGCTTACAATGAAACCGGCTGCGATCAGCAAATAGATCGCGATCTGCATTTTCGTGACCTTCATAATTGTTCCTTTCCTTTTCTGATCTGTTCGATGCTGCTTAAAATCATCTCCCAGTGAGTATTCATCTGTTCAAGGCTTTGTATTCCATGCTTGGTAAGCGTGAAATACTTTCGCGGCGGGCCATCCTGAGAGGGATGGGATTGACTGGTTATCATCTTGTCGACCTTCAGGCGTGCCAGTATAGGGTAGATATTCCCCTCACGAATCGTCAGCCCTTCGATCCGCTTTAATATCTGCACCATCTCATATCCGTGCCTCTGAGATTCGCTGAGCAGATTAAGGATTACAAGCTCTAAAAGCCCTTTCCTAAGCTGAGTTTGCCAGTTCTGCAGGTTCATTTTCTTGCCTCACGTTTAGACAACGGCATTATGTTTATAGTATACTATATAACAGTATACTGCCAAGTCAAGCAGTTTTCTGAAGTTTTTCAAGTTTTTTTCAATAATCCTCATTTCTGGGCCCTAATCGGCCCTGTACCGCCTTAAGTTTGTAAAAATGCAACTGGAGTTTATGGGTCGGCTTATTGGCACGGTCTTGATATTCGTGCGATTTAGTGCTTGAAAAGTCTGCTGGTTGTGTTATTATTGCTGTGTGTCGGAGGTAGTTGTGTTTATTGGCCGGAAGAAATGCCGGTTCTTACGGAACGGGGCCGGTTTTAGCGGGATATAATCGACAGATTTAGCGTTCTATTAGTCCAGATCAACGGAAAGGGTATTAAAGCATGTCTATGAACAATCCTAAAAAGGCGTCTATCTCAGCCGGAATTGCCGGTCTAATGACGGCCTCAGCCAGCGCCGCTGGAGACAAAGGGCAAAAAAAGCTTATCGCCGGCATCACCGATCCCGATGCAAATGTGCGAACAAAGGCGTGGCTCTCAGCCGGTAAAGTCGGGGCTGTGGCGGTCAAACCTTTGGCAAAGGTGATGACCGATAGCGATCTTGAGGTCGCCCGTGCGGCAAAGCGGGGATTATGGAAGATCGTCCGGCACGTCGGCAGGCCCGGCGCCAGCATCGAAAAATTGGCGGTGACAACCAAACTGGTGGGCCTCCTGTCAGACGATCAACCCGTAGCGATCCGACGCGAAGTGCGCTGGATGCTCTCGGAGATCGGATCAGCCGATACCGTCAGTGCCATTGCCGCCTTGCTGGAAGATAAAAAACTTCGCGAGGATGCCAGGATGACACTCGAACGCATTCCGACCAGAGGGGCTGTAAGGGCATTGAAGACCGCCATGGACGAGACGGACAAAGGCTTTAAGTCCAACCTCGCCCAATCGCTGCGTAAACGAGGCGAGCGGGTTTCGGGATATCCATGCGTCAAGATGGTGCCACAAAAGGGCTAAAATTAAGTTGCTTAAGCGGACAATTGCTGTAATTAAAGCAGAAAGGTGATAATACGATGAAAAAGTCAAACCAACTCAACAGGCGTCAATTCCTGGTATCGGCTTCGGCGGTAGCTGCGGGGATACCATACTTTATACCGTCCGGCGTT
>DAOVVQ010000053.1 GCA_030637065.1 Planctomycetota bacterium | reverse complement strand
TAGCAGATGACAAGTGGAAAACGTATCTGCAAGGCAGGCTTGAACTATTACAGGAAAAGAGGAATAGAAAGCTCAATACCCCAAAAGCAGCGAATATAGATCAATTGTTTACGTTGGCTGTAGGCATAAGCAAGATTTCAAGCTCGTGGAGGTGGGCCAAGATGGCGGCGGATCGTGCAAGAGAAAAACTAGATGAATTTGTCGAACTTCGTGGTTCAATTGCTCATCGAGGCAAATCCTTGAAAAGTGTCAAGAAATCTGAAGTAGACGGTTATCTGGACTTTATAAAAAAACTTGCCGCCAAAACGGGCGGAACAGTTAATAAGCATGTCAAGGGCGTAACCGGAAGGCCATTATGGGCAAAAGGCTCTAAGTATTAGCCTGTCGGTTTTTTCGAGTGGTCTTTTTCTGTATAGTTTTGTTTTTAATGGTTTGTTGACCCTCGGCGATGGGTGGCCTCCATTATGGTATGAGTGACAATTTGGGTGAGGGGGGAATGATGGGGCTTCTATTGGAGTTTTTCTTTTAACAGCAACCCGCCGGACACGTCCCGCCTTCGCATGAAGCTATGGCGTGGCAGGCCCGGGGGTTAAACATCCAACAGCTTATTTATTATCGTTTCTCTTATTATTTTTTCTTGTGGCTCCGCCCCTGTGAAAAGTTTGTATTGAGCTACCGCCTGTTTTATGAACATTTCCGCTCCCGTTATCGTCCTGGCAGCGGCGTTTTCTGCGTCCTGTAGCAGTTTTGTTTTTAGTGGGTTGTAGACGGTGTCGAAGACGGTCATCTCAGCCGTTAGCGATTCGGCTGGTACGGGCGAGGCGTCTACGTTCGGGTGCATTCCTATGCTGGTGCAGTTTATGACGACCTGTGCGTCGAGGTCGGTCAGTTTGTCGAGGCCGGCGAATTTGCACGAAAACTCTCTCGCCAGACCCTCGGCCTTCGAGACGGTCCTGTTGTATATCGTCACCTTGGCGCCAACGTCGGCCAGGGCGGCAATGATCGCCCGGCCCGCTCCGCCAGCCCCGATGACGGCGACACTGACGCTGTGGAGCTGGTGCTTGTCGATCTCCAGTGCGGCTGTCAGGGCGTCCATCGCGCCTGCGTAGTCGGTATTATAGCCGCTGAGTATGCCGCCAAACCCGATCTTGATCGTATTAACAGCCCCGATCTCGCGTGCTAAGGGCTCAGCCCCGCCGCCTCCGCCGTGAACGCTGAGATAATCCAGAGCGTGCGGCTTATGAGGGATAGTAACGCTAAAACCGCCAAAGCCAAGCCAGGGCCGGTTGGCGATGTTATCCATAAAGTCGGCAAACTGCCGCCCGCCACCCTCGATAAGGATGGGCAGATACACAGCATTAAGGCCAGCGGCGCGAAATGAGGCATTAAAGATAGCCGGACTAAGCGAATGGCCGACAGGACTGCCAATAACGCCAAAAATCTCAGTATCCGGACCAATATCATCAAACCGATAGAGCCCGCGCAGATCGGCAATAGTAGGCTGGCCAGGAGCAGTCCCGCTCTCCTCGTCAACGCTGGCAAAGGTCAAAAAACCAGAAAGCTTAGGAGCCAGCACCCGACTAATCACCCCAGCCGGACCCATACACAAAGCAATAGCATCCCCCTCCTTCTCATTAAGCAAATCAAACGCCGCAAAACTGTCGTTTATGTGCTGAGCCCGGTAGACAAGCTTCGGGATCGCATCCGGCCGGATGGTCAAAATAGCCTCATACAGCTTGGCAAGCTTACCCTGAGGCCAGGGGCCATCAAAATTGTGGGCCGAAAGGATAAGCCGGGAGCGAGGATTCTGCGAAAGCGCCCCAGTGGGCCCGTGTTGGACCTGGGGATCCTGCGAAAGCGCCCCAGTGGGCCCGCGTTGGGATTGGGAATCCTGCGAAAGGGCGTCAGTGGGCCCGTGTTGGATTTGGGGATTCTGCGAAAGCGCCCCAGTGGGCCCGTGTTGGATTTGGGGATCCTGCGAAAGGGCGTCAGTGGGCCCGTGTTGGATTTGGGGATTCTGCGAAAGTGCGTCATCGAGCCTGCGGCGGACCTTGGGATTTTGGTAGTTGTCGTATTCGCAGTCTACGTAATCGGCTCCGGCTAATATGGCCTCTGCGAGGATCTCGGTTCGCAGATCGAGGGGCAGGTTGCCTTTTCCGCCTTGGTTGGGATCGCGACATGTGACAATCAGTGGGAGTCCAGCAGCCCTCGCACAGCCGAGCAGGGCCTTTAGGGTTCCCGGGCCTGGCTCGGCGAGGTAGTCGGTTCGGAGCTCGAGTATCTGGGCTCCTGCGGACTTTGCGTGGTTGATCTGCTCGGCTGCTGAGCCGATGTTGTCTGCTGCAATTGGCACCGCAATGTATGTCATATCAGCCGGTATATCATGCTGTTGGGCAAATGCAAGGGAAAAAGCGGCTGGGCGGTGTATGTTTGCTGGGTGGCTGGGGTCAAATTAGTATTCAGTATCCAGTGGACAGTGTTCAGGTGCGATGAATTGGGACCCCGATAGATCGGGATTTCGCTTCGCTCAATTTCGGTTGGCTTTGGGTGCTATTCGGGCTTGGCGGGACCATCCACTTCATTTCATTCAGTGGCTGCCACACGTCTGTTGGGTAGTTGATTGCAGGGCTAAAGCCCCCGTTCGGCTTCGCTCAGGGCAGGCTTTTTTTTGGTGGGGTTGTTGTTGGGTGGAACTCCGCTCTAAAGAGCGGAGTTAGTCAGGTGGGGTGTTGTGGCGGTTTAGTCCCGATGGATCGGGATTTTGCTGCGCTCAATATTCAGTGCTGATGGGTCGGGATTTTGCTGCGTTCAATTTCTGTTCGCTTTGCTTATTCAGTTGCTGCTACATGTTGGGGCTGACTACTATTGACTCACAAAGGGGTTATTGGCGGTATTTTACCGGGCAGCCGTAGGGGTTTGTTCTTTGGATCGATGGTTGGTTTCCGGCTGTTAGTTCTGTTAGGGTTTTGTCTATGTAGTTGGTGTATTCCTGGGTTGTTTGGCCCATTGGGGCGTTGTCTATTGCTCCGTTGTAGGCGATTCGGCCGTGTTTGTCTATTATGTAGATGTGGGGGGTTGTGGTGGCTCCGTAGGCTTTGGCGACGGTTGCGGCGTGGTCGTCGAGTATGGGGTAGGGCAGGTTGTTGGCGTTGGCGAAGGCCTTGTTGTCGGCTGCGGAGGCGTAGTGGGTGCTGTTTATTGCGAGCCAGGCGACGCCCTGGTCGGTGTATTTTTGTGCGAGATCGGTCATTGTGTCGTGTTGGTAGTGGTATTTTACGAAGGGGCAGTCGTAGTTGGTCCACTCGAGGACTGTGATCTTGCCGGCGAAATCGGAGAGGTTGACCGGTTTGCCGTTTTGGTCGGCGAGGGTGAATGCTGGGGCCCTTGTCGCGGCGTTTGCGGCTTGCTGTTCGGCGTTGTAGTCCGGCTGGGGCGGTTCGTCGCGGCAGGCGATCAGGGCGACGGCGATAAACGGCAGCAGGATGGCTGGCAGGATTGCTTTGTAAATTTTAGTTTTCATTTTTGGGCCCCGTTTTTCTCTTGAATAAGCGAAACTGATTTAGTCTTATATAGGTTCTACGGGGTTGGGGGCGATAAGTTTGTTGGGCGAGCGATGTGGGCCTGTGATCCGTCGTCGTCGGCTATGCCAGTGAAGTACCGGATAGCTAATTTACCTTGGTTTTGAGGCTTTAGGGTTGGTTTTAGTGCTGGATTAAAGGATTGCTCATGTCCAGTTATGTGGTCGAGCAATTTTTTTCTTATTTTCTGAGATTTTTGTTGACGTGATGGTGGGGCTGGGCGATAATACCAACAGATTTGTTGGCAACAATGCTGTTGGCAACGGAATTGTTGGGAAGTTTAATTTGATTGGAGACTGAAAATGAGGCCATTGAAGCAGGGAGAAGGCAAGGTTGTCGTGGGGGACGGCTTTTGGGATCGTGAGACTGAATTGGCCGAGTTTATCGGACGGATCAACAGTGGAGCCCATCAGTCACTGGTAGCTCAGCGGCGGATGGGTAAGACAAGCCTGATGAAAGAGACAAAGAGATTATTGGAGGATAGCCACACGTGTCTCTTTGTCGACCTGCAGGACTGTAAGGATGCGGCGGACGCTATTGCTGAGCTTAGCGGTGCGACACAGCCGTTTAAGTCGATCGTGAGAAAGTTTGCTGGGTGTTTTGGTAACATAATGGATGGTGTGCTTGACAGGATCGATTCTGTTGGCGTCTCCGATATTCGTATTAAGGTACGGTCAGGTTTGACCTCGGGCAATTGGCCGGATAAGGGGGATCAGCTTTTTGAGATCCTTTCCGAGGCCGCTGCAAGCCAGCCAGTGGTGGTGATGCTGGATGAGTTGTCGCTGCTGATTAACAGGATGCTCAAGCGTGGCGGTTCAAGCGTAATCCCTGAAGGGCGGGCGGAGGCTGACGAATTCATGTCCTGGCTGCGTAAAAACAGCATAAGGCATCAGGGGAACGTGAGACTGGTAATTGCCGGCAGTATCGGACTGGAGCCGGTTCTTCGTCAGGCTGGGTTAAGTGCAACGATCAATAATTTTGTCCCACTGGAACTAAAGCCCTGGGATGAACAGTGTGCCAAGGATTGCCTGGAGGCGCTTGCTCTGGAATATGAGGTCAAGTTTGCAGAGGGCGCGACGAATACGATGGTTGATAAGTTGGGGTGCTGTATACCTCACCACGTGCAGATGTATTTTGGCCACGTATATGGATACTGCAAACGTAGAGGGGTGATGGAATGTACAAGTGAGGATGCAGAGACGGTGTATCAGAGTGAGATGCTTGGTTCTCGCGGCCATGCGGAGCTTACGCATTACGAAGAACGTCTCAAGCAGGTCGTAGGTGATGAACTGCTGGCAATGGCCCTTGAGATGGTTACTGTGGCTGCGGTGAGCGATTGCCTGACTGTGGAGGGACTGAAAGTGCTGCAAAAGGAGTATGGCTCTGAAATGGAAGACGTCGTAGAGGCGCAGAAGGAGATATTGTGGGTTCTCGAGCATGATGGTTACCTTCAGCACAATAACGATGAATATGTGTTTGTGTCAAGACTTCTAAAGGACTGGTGGAAGAACCGGCACGGCGCGTTTTTTACTCCATTATCTGAGAGAGGGGTGTAAGCCATGGCAAAGGCGATCGTAAAGTATAACCCGGCGTTTCTTCCAGAAGATGATTTGATCCGCGGTTTTGTGGTTCGGCATAGCGAGTTTGACTTAATAATGGAAACGGTTCGCGAGAATGCGGGGCCATCGAATCAGCACGTATTGGTCGTAGGCCCAAGGGGCAGCGGCAAAACTACATTAGCTTTGCGGGTGGCTGCGGAGATCCGCAATGCCGATGATTTGAAGGATCGGTGGTATCCGCTTGTGTTTGGTGAGGAGAGTTATCAGGTGTGCACTGCCGGTGAGTTCTGGCTGGAGACGCTTTTTCATTTACATCAGCAAACTAAGGACCCTCGGTGGAAAAAGACATACGATGAGTTGGGAGGCGAGCTGGATGAAGGGCGGCTGCGGGAGCGGGCGTTGGGGCAGCTTATGGACTTTGTCGATAGTGAAGGCAAGCGTATTATGATCGTTGTCGAAAATCTGAATATGCTGCTCAGCGACCAGATGAACGATGACGATGCATGGGCGCTTAGGAAGATTTTGCAGCATGAGGATCGTGTGATGCTTCTGGCAACGGCGATAAGACGATTCGAGGAGGTTGAGAACTACGACAAGGCGATGTTCGAGTTGTTCCGCATGATGGAACTAAAGCCTCTTGACTTGGGTGAGTGTGCGGTATTGTGGGAGTCCGTTACGGGCCAGGCAATGAGTGAGAGGCGGATTCGTCCGATCCAGATCCTTACGGGGGGCAATCCACGATTGATTACGATTATATCCGGTTTTGCCGCGAAGCTTTCATTTAAGGAACTGATGCAAGATCTGATAAGGCTTGTTGATGAACATACTGAGTACTTTAAGACCCATCTGGATAAGCTGGCGCCGACGGAACGGAAGGCGTATCTGGCACTGGCGGAATTGTGGGACCCGTCAACAGCGCGCGAGGTGGCAGGGGCAGCACGGCTGGGTGTGAGCAAGACCAGTTCGCTTTTGGCGAGGCTGGAGGATAAGGGAGCGGTGGCTGTGGTTGACAAGAAGGGGCGGACAAAACAGTATCAGGTCGCCGAACGGATGTATAATATTTATTATCTGATGCGACGGCGGGGTGCGCCTTCAAGGCGTGTTCGAGCGGTGGTTAACTTTATAGTGAATTTCTACGAGGAGCGGGATTTGTTGAAGATAACCAGAAGTATTGCAGAGGAGGCGTGCAAAATCGGCCCGGATGGGAGGCTGGAGCACTTGCATGCATGTGAATGCATATTGAATGGAGTTTCCAGTCCTCAATTCCGGGAGGAGTTTGTCAGGGGCGTACCGGAATCATTTTTCCAGATGCCTGACATTCCGCCATTCCTAAAGGAGTTGAAGGAAGACAACCAGATCGAGCCTGTCAAGTCAGCGCAGGAGCAGGGCGAACTGAAAGGCCTGCTTGAACAGATCGATAGCCTGATAAAAGATCCGGATAAACTCGATAAGGCTGAAGAAGTCTGTCGGCTCGCCATGAAACTATCCCCTGAAAATGCACAACTGTGGGTTCGATTTGGTTCTATACGGGAGCGAGCTGGTGCTTATGGCGAAGCCGAGGAGGCCTATTGCAAGGCTGTTGAAGTAAACCCGGAGGATGCGTGGGCGTGGTCCTGTCTTGGCGAGGTTTTGGACGAGCATCTGGAGCGTTATGAGGAGGCTGAGAAGGCGTATCGTAAGGCAATAGAGGTTGACCCGGCGTATGCAGCATGGGCATGGGCTCATCTTGGGCGGCTCTTAGAGACACATCTGGAGCGTTATGAGGAAGCTGAGAAGGCGTATCGTAAGGCAACTCAGATTGAACCAAAGGTGGGTTGGGGATGGGCACAGCTTGGGCAGCTCTTAGGGACGCATCTGGAGCGTTATGAGGAAGCTGAGGAGATGTATCGCAAGGCAGTTGAAATTGATCCGGTGTATGCATGGGCATGGGCTCATCTTGGGCAACTTTTAGAGACGCATCTGGAGCGTTATGAGGAAGCTGAGAAGATGTATCGCAAAGCTGTTGAAATTGACCCGATGTATGCATGGGCATGGGCTCATCTCGGGCAACTTTTAGAGACGCATCTGGAGCGTTATGAGGAAGCTGAGAAGGCGTATACCAAGGTTACTGAGGTTAAATCAGAGGCGAAGTGGGGATGGGCTCTTCTTGGGCAACTCTTAGAGACACATCTGGAGCGTTACGATGAAGCTGAGCAGATGTATCGCAAAGCTATTAAAATTGATCCGGCGTATGCACAGATATGGGCACGGCTTGGGCATGTTTTGACGGAGTATTTGAAACGGCATGATGAGGCAGTTGTTGCGTATGGAGAGTTTGTTGAACTCGAGCCAGATGTTGCCGAGGTGTGGTGTGCTATTGGTCAACTTTCGGCGGATTTCTTGCATAAGTATGTAGACGCCGAAACGGCTTACCGGAGAGCTGTTGCGCTTAAACCGGATTACTGCATGGCCTGGGCTTTGTTAGGTCGCGTCTTGAGCCGGGACATGGGGCGTTCTGATGAAGCTGAGGCAGCGTGTCGCAAGGCCATAGCGATTGAGCCTGAAAGCCTTCATGGTTTGCGTGGCTTGATAACTCTGAGGTTACAAAGAGAGGGTCAATCGATGGAAGCCTTGGAGTTGGCCGAGGACTTTGTATCCGGGCATCCAGGCAATGCCTTTGCCCTCAACTGCTTCGCATGGGTATTTTACAAGCACGGAAAGTATGATATGTTGGAATACGCGGAGGCGTGGGGCCATAAGGCGGTAGAGTTGGATTGCGATAACGGTTCCTATCAGCACACTCTTGGTTGTGTGTTGGCGGCGAGGGGCAAGGGTGAAGATTCGCTGGTATGTGCGCGGAAGTATCTTGGAGATCGGGATACCGTGGAGAAGACGCTGGATGATGCGATCGAGCTTTTTGTTGAGTTGGCGGCTGGCGGTTATGGTGTGGAGGGTTTGAAGGTTTTGCGGGAGTCCGGGTGTGCGGATCTGCTGGAGCCTTTGGTTGTTGGTGTGGCGTTATATGTCGGTGAGGATGTCAAGGTTGCGGCAGAGATAATGGAAGTTGGTAAGGATGTTGCAGAACGGATCAAGGAGCGGTGTAAGAAACGGGCGAGGGAGGAAGGATAGTCCCGATGAATCGTGATTTCGCTTTGCTCATTCGGTGTGTGTTTTTATAGTTTTTTTCCTGTTAGTTCTTTGTATCTATTTTTTGCGAAGTTGTATTTTTCCCATCCGAGTCTGCTGAATAGTTCTCTGTCTGGGTACATTTGTTCGAATTGTTTTTGGTAGCTTTGTTCGATCTGTACGGCTATTTTGTAGTGTTCTATTGCGATGTTGCTGTTTCCCCTTTGGTCTGCGATGGTTGCTATTTGCATTTGGAGTCTTGCGGAGCCTGGGTATCGTTTTGCGGCTTTTTCGGCGTATTCGAAGGCCAATCTGGCCCATTTTTGCTGGTCTGCGGTTGTGTCTGCTTTTGCGAGCATGGCGTAGACGTTGCTTATGTTTTCGTAGTCTTTGAAATCGGCTGGGTTTGCGGCGATAGCTTCTTCGAAATAGCTTGCCGAGAGTTTCATCAGGTCGATCTGCGGTTTTTGGTTGGCCTGGGCTGCTATGAGGTAGAGTTTTCCGTTGAGGTTGAAGCCGGTGGGGTCGAAGGGGTCGTCCTGGGCGGCTTGTCCGAGCAGGCGGTGGCTTTGCTGCGGTTCGCTGTATGATCGCTGGACCTTTGCCCCTGCTTTTATCGGTGGTATCAGGATGGCTGCGGAGTGGAGGGTGACTATCGCGATCACGGCTGAGGCGGCCAGGAGCTTTTGGAAGGTCGACGGGCACAGTCTCAGCGTGTCGGACGGGCGGTGGGAGCGGGCCGAGTCGATCGCGATTACGCATGCCAGCATGGTCCATAGCAGGGTCAGGACCGCCGGTTCGAAGATGGCATAGTCGATCGTGTTGGCGATGATGACGCCTATGATGCCGCAGACGATGGCGGTGGTTACAGCGGGGCCGATGGGCGGTGTTGGCTGGGGGTTCTTTGCGGCGGCGACGAAGAGCAGCGAGAATGCTACGATGAAGATGAGGACGGGGATGACGTAGAGGATGAGGATCACGGAGAGTTTTACGACGAGGATGTCGCTCGGTTCCGGGGCGATCAGCAGGGGGCGAACGAGGAGCATTGCAAGAGAGATCAGTACGAGGGTCCAGGCTGCGGGGATGATGTTCATGAATCCCTTGGCTGGCGGGCGCGGAGGCGCGGCGGATTTAGCTTGCGGCGCGGCGGTTGTTGGCTGGTCGGTGGGTGGGGCGGTTGTAAATATGATCCTGGACAGTGGTATTGTTAGTGCTATGAGGAAGCCGATGAGGCCTAATGGTCCGTATTGGCAGATCAGGCTCAGTATGAAGTTGTGCGGGTCGCTTACGGTTTCCGGTGCGGCTGGGGTTTTGTAGTGGGGGTAGTACGAGCCGAAATTCGCTCCGCCGACTCCTGTTAAGGGGTGGTCCGCGTACATTTGTGCCGATGAGGCCCAGTATTGCCATCTGACGAGCATCGAGTTTCCGCCGGGGAGGCGGTCGTGTTTTCGTCCGTATGAGACGATTGCGGTGATGGCGACTGCGCCGATGAGGACGGCTGCGATGAGGATGGGTGTTCGGTATTTGCGCATGAATTTGCCGAGGGTCAGGGTAGCGATAAGGGCGGCGGCGGCGATCGCAGCGGCGGTGATGGCTCCTTTGCTCTGTGTGACGATCAGGCCCGCGGTCAGGAATATTGCGGCAGCGGTGAAGGCGATCAGTGGGGCTGGGGGGCTGTTTCGGCGGAATTGTTTGAGCTGTTCGATGGCCATGCCGATCGCGGCGAAGGTTGCGAGGATTAGGAATGAGCCGGTGGAGTTGCTTGTGCTCAGGTAGCCTCGTATGTCTTTGGAGTAGATCCGGTGCTCGAAGAGCATTTGCTGGAACGAGCCTTCGGTTATGGACATGTCATCGAGGTATGTTTGCGGGTCGGCTTCGTATGCCTTGACCGTCTCGTCGTTGCTTGTGAGGAGTTGGTCGATGCATTGGGCGGTTGCTACTGCGCCGAGGGCGATTACGACGATGAGTGTGAGTTTGATCCTGGCCTGGGAGTTTAATATCTGGGTTAGCAGTATGGCCATGATGACCGGTGCGATGAGGGTGACGGTGTCGGTGATGGCGGCCCTTTTGTTCGAGGCGATTCCGATGCCGATGAATGCGGCGGTGACCAGTAGTACCAGGCCGGTCTCCATGCCTGTTAGTCGCCAGGTTGAGCGGCGGCGGAGCAATGATGCGATCAGCCATGCGGCGGCGGCGAAGAGCAGGGTCGAGGAGAAGATCAGGCTGAAGGCGGCGTTGCTGAGGGTCTGGAAGGCGTTCATGGTTTCGGTGGCGGGGCTCTCGAGGTGTGTGGATCGCAGGGCGAGTACGGCCAGGCAGATTATCAGGAGGAAGGATTCGAGGGTGCGAAAGGCCGGGCTGTCGTTTTTTGTTGTGATACGGCTGGTTTTGGGGATAGTCATGACAGTTTTTCGCATTTCATGGCGTTTTGGTTCCCGGCGATTTTCGCTTCGGCGGTTCGGCTGGGATTAGAATAGCCTATTTGTCGGGGAGTTGCAATGGTGGAGGTTTATTGCTGCGAGATGGCTAAACAGCGTGGGCCAGGGGCTGGCCTACGGGCTGGGTGGTTGATTGCAGGGCTAAAGCCCTTTTGGGGTTAGTCAGGTGTGGCGGGTCTTTGAGAATTTTCGTGTTATGTTGGGGGGATTGTGTTATTTTGTTGTGTTCGGGGGGATGTCGTATTTAATAATCAACGATACGGGTTTAAGAAGATGGGATAGATAGAATGGACACAAGAAAGATTGATCGGCGGGCATTTCTTGCTCTTTCAGCGGGTTCGGTGGCGGCTTTGGGCATTTCTGGTTGTGCGGTTTCGGATAGTTCCCATGCGGGCGGGGGTCCGAAGGCAAAACCTAACATTCTTTGGATATCCTGCGAGGATATTGGTCCTACTTTCGGGTGTTATGGCGATCCTGACGCTATTACCCCGGCTATCGACGCCTTTAGCGAGGAAGCGATCGTGTATACGCGGGCCTTTACGGTCCACGGCGTTTGTGCTCCGAGCCGGACGGGGATGATCACGGGGATGTACCCGAGCTCGATGGGCGGCTGTAATATGCGGAGCAAGGCCCAGTTGCCGGATTATATCCGCTGCTTCCCGGAATATCTGCGGAATGATGGCTATTACTGCACCAATAACAGCAAAGAGGATTACAACTTCCCAAAACCGGGCCAGCCATGGGACGTCTCCAGCAAGACTGCCCATTGGAAAGACCGGGCTGACGGCCAGCCGTTCTTTGCGGTGTTTAATTTCACCGGCACGCATGAGTCCAAGCTCTGGTCCAGTGCCAATCTCGAGACGACTCGTCCTGCGCCGCTGACCGAAGATCAGTGGCAGGACCCCGATAAGATAACGCTGCCGGCTTTGTTCCCGGACCTGCCCGAATCGCGACGTGATTGGGCGCGTAACCTGGAGAATATTACGAGTTTCGATTATTTCGTCAAAGATCGACTCCAGGAGATCGAGGACGCCGGTTTGGCGGACGATACCATCGTCTTTATCTGGTCCGATCACGGTGTGGGTTTGCCGCGATGCAAACGCTGGCTGTACGACAGCGGGACCCTGTCGGCGCTATTGGTACACGTTCCCAAGGATCTTCGCAGGAGCATTAAATTCAAGCCCGGCAAGAGCGACCGGCTGGTCAACTTCATCGATTTCGGGCCGACTCTGCTGAATCTGACGGATATCGATATCCCCGAGCACATGCAGGGCAAGCCCTTCCTTGGCAAGAACTCCGGGGCCGAGGCTGAGTACATCTTCGGGGCGAGGGACCGCATCGACGAGCGTCACGACATGGTGAGAAGCGTTCGTGATAAACGCTATCGCTATTTGCGAAACTACTACACGTGGGAGCAGTATTTCCAGAATATTGCTTATATGGACAAGTGCAATACCATGCAGCAGCTTCGCCGGCTCCAGGCTGAGGGCAATACCACCGAGGCTATATCTCCGTTTTTGGCGAAGACGCGTCCGCATGAGGAGTTTTATGACTGCGATAGCGATCCGTGGGAGGTTAAGAACTTAGCCGGCGAACCGAAATATAAAAAGATCCTCGATCGCTTAAGCCGGACGATGGATGAGTGGATTATCGAGGTTCGGGACGTTGGCTTTATTCCCGAGCCCGAACTTCAGGACATCGCCGAGAACGAGGGCGGTCGCTACGAAGTGTTGCGTTTTGACGGCTCGGAAAGGCTCATGAAACGCCTGATGGCTGCGGCAAGAACCGCCGCTCTCTCGGATCCGGCTGACAAGACACAGATGATCGAGGGCTCCGCCGACAAAAATGCGTCTGTTCGTTTCTGGGCTGTCATGGGGCTCGGCAATCTGGCCAAAGACGGGCATAACCTGACGGCTCTGTTCAAGAAACGGCTCAAGGACCCCTCGCCAAGTGTGGCCATCGCAGCGGCCAGAGGACTGATCCTGGCGGGTCGATCGAAAGATACATTCAAAACTCTGCAAAGCTATATCCTCGGCGACCATACCGAGCAGACCAATCATTTCGCTCTGGAAGTGGCTGAAACAATGCCGGACAAAGAGGCGAAGGTGATGTTCAAGAGCATTGAAAAGGCAAAGCTCAGTGGCTATGCAAGCCGTGTCTTTAGCGCTTTGAAAGCAAAATACGGTTCGTAGGGTGAGTTATGGACAGAAGGGACTTCTTAAAAGAAACGGTCGGTATCACAGCAGGCGGATTTTTGCTTTCAAATCGTTCGCTCGATGTGGAACTGCCTGAGAAGCCTAACCTGCTCTTTGTTTTTTCGGACGGCCACAGGGCAAGGACGCTCGGCTGTTATGGCGACGAGCAGATAATGAGCCCCAACTTCGATAAGTTCTCGAGCGAGGGGATGCAGTTTAATAATTGCATTTCGCCGGCACCCTTGTGTGTGCCGATGCGGCATATAAATATGACAGGCAAGTTCAGTTGCAATAACGGCATGTACATCAACAACAAGCCGCCGTTCGCTAACGGCAAACATGAACTCATCGGCAGGACGTTTAAGAATGCGGGCTATGTTTGCGGCTATATCGGGAAGTGGCACATGGGATATGTCAATACCGATCCCGGCGATCCGAGGCGGTCCGGTTTTGACGATTACTGGCGTGTAACAGGCGATGAGAACGGCAGCGGCAATCACGACTACTTCGACTGGACCGTCTGGAAGGGCAAGGATTCACAGGTGGCCTACAGCGGTTTCAGGCCTGAGGGTATGGTGGACTTTGCCCAGGAGTTTTTGACTGCTAACAAGGACAAGCCTTTCTGTCTTTATCTGTCGTTTGGTCCGCCGCACGGGCCCTTGACTCCGGATCCCAAGAATGATCATTACCAGGGTTATGTCCCGCCCCCTAACGTGCAGGAAGAGGACATCGCGTCGGCTTCTGAAAAGATGGCGGGTTATGCCGGTCTGATCGAGGGATTGGATGATGCGTTCGGAAGGCTGATGGGGATCATGGAAGACCTCGATCAGAAAAGGAATACGATCGTTGTCTATACCTCGGACCACGGCAACATGCAGAGGTCTCACGGCTTAAATACCAAGAAGAAGCCTTATGACGAATCCCTTCGCGTTCCTTTTCTGGTCCGCTGGCCCCGAAGGATAAAGGCTGGAGTTAAAACCGACATGCCGTTTAGCGTTGTGGATTTTTATCCGACTTTGGCATCTCTGGCGGGGCTTGATGTGCCGGCTGGGCTCGACGGCGGGGATTTTTCGGATCATGTACTCTCAAAGCCGGGTGCAAAAGAGCAAACCGAGGCATATTTATCCATGCGGGACAGTGACATCGCCGAAAATCCGGGCTGGCGGGGCGTCAAGACAAAGCAGTATACTTACATATCGACCGTCAATGGGCCGTGGCTGCTGTTCGATGATATTAACGATCCCTGGCAGATGAATAATCTTGTCGAAAGCGAACCTGCACTTGTCGCAAAGTACGATGGGATGACGAACAACTTAATGAAAAAGTACGGCGATCACTGGAGGGTGATATAGAAAACAAACCTTGATATCTGCTGAAAAAGAGCAAACGGCAGTCTATGGAATATCAACATATAACAGGAGTTTGCCCGTGAAAACCACTCTTAAAACAAGAATTGTCATAGTATTTTTTCTGGCTTTCTCCTGTTCTGGCTTTGCCGGGGAGATGCCGGTTTCTTCTCCGGAAGATGTTGGGTTGTCCTCGGAGAAACTGGCCCTGGCCGTATCTTCGGCGCAGGGGCTTATAGACGACGAAAAGATAACAGGGGCGAGTATTATCGTGGCCCGAAAGGGAAAGGTCGCCCTGTTCGAGACTCTGGGGGTGATGGATCGCCATGCGAATAAACCCATGCGGCCCGATACGATCTTTCGTATTTACTCGATGACCAAGCCCGTTACGAGTGTGGCTGTTATGATGCTGTATGAGCAGGGCAAGCTGAAGCTGGACGACCCTGTTTCAAAGTACATTCCGGCATTCAAGGGGCTGAAAGTATACGCCAAATCCGGCAAACACGACCGCCAGGAACATCGGATGAGTGTTCGCGATCTGTTGCGGCATACCTCGGGGCTGACTTATGGTTTCTTTGGAAATACCGCCGTTGACAAAATGTACAGGAGCGAAAACGTCATCGGTCGAAAGAGTTCTCTTGAGGATATGATAAACAAGCTAAGCGATATTCCGCTGCTGCATCAACCCCGAACCAAGTGGCATTACAGCGTATCGACCGATGTGCTCGGCTATCTGGTCGAGGAGGTGTCGGGTCAATCGCTGGATGAGTTTTTCAGGCAGAATATATTCGAGCCCCTGGATATGAAAGACACCGCTTTTTATGTGCCGAAGGAAAAAGCCGATCGTTTAGCCGCCTGTTACGGCCCGAAAGGCAGCGGCGGGTTAAAGCTCGTCGATGACCCGGCCAAGAGCCAATACCTTACTGAGCCCGGGCTGTTTTCCGGCGGAGGCGGTTTGGTTTCCACGGCACGGGATTACCTGCGATTCAGTCAGATGCTGCTTAACAAAGGGCAACTCGGCGGCAAGCGGCTTTTGCGTTCCAAAACAGTGGAAATGATGACTAAAAATCAACTTCCCGATTCCGTTAAAAGGACTCGCGGGGGAGTGTGGGGAGGAGGTTTCGGGTTAGGCTTTTATGTTCAGTCAGGAGACGGCGAATCCCCGCAGGGAGAATACGGCTGGGGCGGAGCGGCCAGTACGCACTTTTGGATATCGCCAAAGGACGACTTGATCGTGATCGCCTTATCGCAGCACCAGCCCTTCTCATCCCAGTTGCAAAAAGCCGTAAAATCGCCTATCTACGATTCGCTTCTCAAAACGAGGGCACTTTCCAGAAATCCTTAAAATCAGCGGCAAGTATCCAGAAAAGCGGCTTCAAACAGGACTATTCTTGACGGTTCAAGGCGAATTTGGTAAGATTATCGGTGTCGTGTGGAGGATTTTTTTCAGCCGTGTAAACAGGAGATGTCGCGACCATGAATAGACGGGAATTCTTAAAGAAATGCACCGCTGGCGCCACAGCCGGGTTTATCCTTTCCAACGATGCGGTAAAGGTTCGCCGCTCGCCGAAGGATTTCAACGTTTTGCTGTTGCAGACGGATGAGCACTCGCCGCATTCGCTTGGCTGTTACGGAAACAAGATCGTTAAGACGCCGGCCCTTGACTCGCTTGCGCAAAACGGCACCATGTTTACCGCCGCCTACTGCCAGAATCCGATATGCGTACCGTCACGAATGTCGATGCTCACCGGCAAGATGGCGTCCGATGTGGGCGTATACGGTAACAGCGAGGTGCTGGCGATGGAGCATAAAACGTTCGCGGATGTGTTCAATGCCGCTGGCTACGTCACAGCCATCATCGGCAAGATGCATTTTCAGGGCCAGGGCGAAGAGCGGGTACACGGCTTTTACAGGCCTTATGGCGATGGCGGCTCGGAGGAGAGCTGGAAGAAACCGGAAGGATACCTCGAGTCCCGGCTGCCTGAGGATGCTGTCGTTTCGACCTGGCCGATAGAGGACGAGCAGGATACCGGTGTGACCAACCATTCGCTGGAATTTCTCGAGCAGCATAAGGACAAGAGATTCTTTCTGATATCGTCATTCCGCAAGCCGCATTTTCCGTTCACTATTTTTCAGCAGTATTACGACCTCTACAAAGACACCGCCGATCTGCCGCCTGAGGTTACACAGGAGATGCTCGACGACCTGCCGCTGGTATCGCAAAAGGAACGCACGAAATACGGATTTGCCTCGCTGACGGACGAGCAGATAAGGATCGCCCGCGCACATTATTACGGCATGACGACATACATCGACGACCAGGTCAAAGCGATACTCGATAAGCTCGACGAGCTTGGGATCAGGGACAATACCATCATAATTTACACCTCCGATCACGGCGAGATGCTCGGCGAGCACGGCCTGTGGTATAAGAACTGTTTTTATGAGGCTTCCGCGGGGATCCCTTTTCTCTGGTCGTTTCCGCACAGGCTGCCCTCGGGCAAAACGGTTGGCGCGCCTGTCATGAATATCGACATATTCCCGACCCTTTGCGAGCTTTGCGGTCTCGATGGGCCCGATGACCTTCAGGGCAAAAGCCTGGTGCCGCTTATGAAAGGCACCGAGGACGGCACCAGCCGGATCGCTCTGTCGGAGAACTACCGCAACGGCACTCCCGCGAAAATGATAAGGACATACGGCTGGAAGTACACCTGGTATACGGACGGGAAAGAGCAGCTCTTCGACATGAAAAACGACCCCGGAAAAACCTACAACCAGCTCATGGATCTTCAATACGCATTGCTGGCACAAGAACTGAAGGCAAAAGCCCTCGACAACTGGAATTATAT
>DAOVVQ010000085.1 GCA_030637065.1 Planctomycetota bacterium | reverse complement strand
GTGAAGCCCAGTTGCCCCCAACTATCGACACTTATCAGCTTATTGCGCTCAGAATCCGCGCCACCGTTGTCATAGCTGTCGTACCCCCCCACACTGCCGCTAACTGAAACGGTATAGATACCATCAACGCCATAGTCATGCACATGCGGACCAGGAGTAGTTACATGATTAGGATCGCTGCCATCACCCCAGTCGATAGTAGCGTTTACCGTACCGGCCAGTGCCAGGGTGACCGTCGTGCCGGTTCCGAGGCTCGTGTCCCAGGTCGTTACGAAAGCAGGATTCTCCACCCAGTCGGCGATTAAGATCTCAAGGTCGTTGCCATCAACCCGGCTGGATAAGTCAAAATCCGCTCCATCGCACCAGCCGTTCAAGGAGTTGCAATCCTCCAGCCACCACTCGGCAAGAACAGCGAAATCGGTATAATCAACAAAACAGTCCCCGCTAAAGTCAGCCGATGGACAAACAGCGATGGCTATTGGCAGATTGAGGGCTAATAAAAGGAATGCTCCAAGAATGACAAGTACCAACTTCTCCTTCATTTCCTCATCCCTTCAATAAAGGCCTCCCCCCACATCCAGAACCATTATACACGCTTTCCCCAGCAAATCAAGAAAAATACCACAAATCTATCCGCAAAGAAGCCTAAAACAGTATCCAGAGCCCGCATGGGCCAAAATCCCGTAAATCCCATTGAGCGACGCGAATTCCACCCTTCGAAATTCGATATTGGACATTCGATATTCATTCCTGCCCCCCCCCAGATTCGCCCTAAACCGCCCCCCTTAACCGCCCGCATCAGCCGTCGCATTGCCGATAAACCTCGTAATCGCCCGCCCGGAGGGCCCTTTTCGCCGCTCATCGCCATTTTTTGCCGCTTAAAACCATTGACATCGGCCTATCTTATGCTATAATCACTGTTTACATTTGTCGACCGTATCGATAGAAAATTGCCCGGCTTTTGAAAGGTATTTGCAATATGTCCATGCATATCAACGTTCGCGATTTCGCTCTGACCATTCTCATCACAGCCGCCCTGTCGCTTTCTACCGGATGCGGGCAGGCCCTCCAGCAGAAACAGGAAATGGCTGTCGGCCTCTACGTCGACGCAATGCTGCTAAACGAGCTGGACGAAAAGGACGAGGCGATCGAAAGGCTCATCGAAGCGGTAGATCTCGACCCGGAGTTCTCCCAGGCCTACTCGCTCCAGGGCGACATCTACCAGGACGTAGAACAGTTCGAGAAAAGCGCAACCGCCTACGAAGCGGCAACAACCCTGAACCCATGGTCATTCAAGGACTTCTTCAACCTCGGAAAAGTAAACCAAATAATGACAGAATTCATCCGGGCCATCAAAGCCTACGCCACAGCCTGCCAGCTCGAGCCAAAACACTTCCAGGCAAACCTCAATCTGGCACAATGCTATTACGAAATAAAAGATTATGACGAGGCATACGAATACGGCAACAGGGCAAAGGAGATCGACCCGAACAGCAGCGACCCGCAACTGCTCTTAGGCGACATCCACGAATCACGCCAGGAACACACACAGGCGATCGCATCCTACAGAAGAGCCCTGGAGATCGAAGGCAACCAGCCCGGCGTCATGGTCCCGCTGGCTGTGGTATACCTGCGAACACAACAGTACACCGCCGCCCGCGAACTGCTCGTCACAGCACTTGAGATCGATTCGCAAAACTCCCCGGCATTCCAATATCTCGGCTTCGCCCTCCTCAAACTCAAGGACTACGACCGAGCCGTCGCAAGCTACCAAAAGGCCGTCGAAGTAACGCCAAACGACGCCGCCGCACACAAGGCTCTCGGCATCGCATACATGGCAAAGGCGATCAGCAACAACACCGACAAAACGCTCGCAGTCGCCGACAGCGCCGATATCGTAATGCTCAAAGTCCAGGCCCTCGAGCACTGGAACATCTCTCTGGGGATCGATTCCGACCAGCCCAAGTTAGCGGCACTGCTGGAAAGATACGCAGAAAAATAATCCGATACGGACCTGACGACATGACCGCCGCAGACACCAAACAAAATCCGGGCAGGGGCAAATCAGACACAGACGCCCCGCAACCGCCCGCCATACACACCACAGCCAGATACCTGATCTATTGGCCGATTATGATCGCAGGAATAATCGCCGACCTCTGGAGCAAAGACGCCGTCTTCAAATGGCTCGAAAACGAACCATATCGCGAGTTCGTCGTCATAGAAAACTTCCTCACAATGGTCATGAGAGAAAACGCCGGAGCCGCATTCAGCATCGCCTCAGGACAACGAGTAATGCTCGTCTCCGTCTCCGTCGTCGCACTGATCGTCGTCACAGCCATCTTCTTCTTCGGACCGATCACCCGCAAACTAATGCTCGTCGCGCTGGGACTCTTTAGCGCCGGGATCTGCGGAAATCTCTACGACAGAATATTCAACGAAGGATACGTAAGGGATTTCATCGACGTCGTCTACTGGCCCGGAAAACACTGGCCGGCATTCAACGTCGCCGACAGCATGTTATGCATCGCCGTAGGACTGGTATTCATCATGGAAATACTGCCCCACAAGTCCCAAGAGCAGCAGAAGGAAGGAGCAGGAGTAGAAGTAGAAGTAGAAGTAGAAGTAGAAGTAGAAGTAGAAGTAAGAGTAGCAGATGGGAGCGGCAGAAGCAGGAGCAGAAGAAGACAGCGGCAGGAACCTAATCCATCTGCATCTTCTCAAAAACACGCTCGTCGACAAAAATAGGAGCCGCAACGCCGACGCCAACCGCGATCGCATCCGAAGGACGGCTGTCGATCTCGACTTTTTCGCCGTCGGCATCGATATGCAGAACCGCATAAAACGTATGGTCGCTCAGATCGCTGATAACAACCCGCTCGATCCGGCCGCCCATCGCCGCGATCGCCCCAGCCAGAAGATCGTGCGTCATGGGCCGCGGCAGTTCGATCTGCTTGAGCCGCCGGTCGATCGCCAGGATCTCCGGCATCCCGATCACTATCGGAAAGCAGCGGTCCCCGTCAAGCTCGCTGAGCACGATTATCTGCTGGTCGGCTGTCTCGTTGATGATTATTCGCGACAGTTCAACTTCAACTTCCATTTGTGCCCCTTCCTGCAATAAACCCCATGATCGACAACCGCCTCATTATACCAACCCGCAAAAAATCACACAAGGCGATTTACCCGCCGCTGGCGCCATACCCAATCATGCCTGTGCCAGCCCGTAGGATGGGTAACTTGTTACCCATGCGGTTCTCTAACAGTTTCCGCCGCCTAATTCCGAAAGATGCTGCTGGACCGTTTCCAACTGCTCGGTGAGCTCCTCTAACCTCTCGCGGGCCTGGGCAACAACCTCGGGCTTGGCCCGGCTTACGAAATTCTCATTATTCAGCTTGCCCTGAACCGGCTTGAGGGCATTTTCGATCTGCGACTTTTGCTTTTCGAGCCGCCCCCGCTCGGCCTCGGGGTCGATCACGCCGTGAACAAATATCTGCATATCGTCGACTATCGCCGCAGCCGAATTTTCGCCCTTTTCGATATCCGTACCCGCAGAAAAACTCTCTAACGACGCCAACTGGCAGATCAGGGCCGCGCTGGCATCAAGAACCGTGGCACTATCGGCTGGGCTCTTCACCGACGCCGTCAGCTTCTTGGATGGTGGTATATTGTACTTGCTGCGAATATCCCGGATCGACCGGATCACGCTCTGGACAATGGAAATCTGCCCCTCGACCTCGTCATCGGCCAACGTCTCGGCAAGCGCAGGCCACCGGGCAACGATCAACGCATCGCAACCCTCAACCTCCATCACGCCGGCAAGACCCCGCTTAGGTGCGATCTCGTTTAGCTTTTGGAATATCCCTTCGGTAATAAACGGAACGAACGGGTGCAGCATCCGCAAAACCTGATCCAGCACCGTCGCCAGAACATTCTGAGCGGTCGCCTTTTGCCCGGCATCCTGCATCCGCGGCTTGGACCATTCGAGGTACCAGTCGCAAAAGTCATTCCAGAAGAACCGATAGATCTCATTCAGCGGCTCGTTATACTTAAACTCATCGAGCAGATTCGTCACATTGGCAACAGTCCTCGCCAGCCGCGACAATATCCACCGGTCCGTCATATCCATCTTATCGGCGTCGAACTTAGCTGGGTCGGTGCCATCGAGATTCATCATGGCAAACCGCGAAGCATTCCAGAGCTTATTGCAAAAGTTTCTGCCGATATCGAACTTCGGCGACGTATTAACCGTCCGCCCGTCCGGCAGCTCCATCGGCTCGACCGGCATACGAATATCCTGCGTATCGGTAGTCATACTGGCAAGCGTAAACCGCATCGCATCGGCACCGTGGCTGTCGATGGCAACCAAAGGATCGATACCGTTGCCAAGGCTCTTACTCATCTTGCGACCCTGCCCGTCCTGGATCATCGCGTGGATATAAACATCCTTAAAAGGTATATCGCCAACGCAATACTGCCCCATCATAACCATCCGCGAAACCCACAGCGTAATGATCTCCCGAGCGGTACAAAGCACATCGCCGGGATAATAAGTCTCAACCTCCGGCGTATCCTCCGGCCAACCCAAAGTACTAAACGGCCACAAAGCCGAACTAAACCAAGTATCAAGAACATCGCTGTCCCGTTGGAATCCACGAGATTCTAACTCCCCAATTAGTTCAGCGTCATCTTCCAATAAACAGGCAAAGAGATAATGAGGTTCACTGATTACATCATCCTCAAAATATGGTCGTATCCCGAGCGGCTTCTGGCTTTCGATTTCATATGCCTCAAAACTTACTTTTGGAGATTCTTTTTTTATCAACAGATGAATGTTTTCTTTGACGGCATCTTTCGGATTTTCCACGGCCTTTGACCAGATCGGTATTTGATGCCCCCACCATAGCTGTCGGCTTATCGGCCAGTCGCGGAGATTCTCAAGCCACGTCTGATACGTCTTGCCGTAACGCGGCGGCGTAAATTTCAATCGGTCGTCAAGCAGCGGCATAAGCGACAGGCCAGCCAGCGAATTGACGGGGACGTCGGTCCCTTCAATGAGGCCTGAGCCAAATTTTTTGGCCAGATGCTCGATTGGCTTTTTTACGGCGATATACCACTGGTCGGAGAGATACGGCTCGATGGGAACGTGGCTGCGATAGCTGTGGCCGACCTCGTGGGCATATTCCCGGACCTCTTCGAGCAGCTTTTCCGTGCGGAACCACTCGACGATAGCCTTACGCGCCTCGAACCGGTCCAGCCCCAAAAGCGCCTGGGCCTCCGGCATATCGGCATCATCCCAGCCGTACTTATCGCTTATCGACCCATCCGGAGCCATCACATTGATCACCTCCAGATCGTGCCGCAAACCGATCTCCCAGTCGTTGGTGTCATGCGCCGGTGTTACCTTCAAAAAACCCGTCGAAAACCGGGCCTTCTCATCGTCGCTATCCGGGTCAGGCAGAACAACATGCTCATCGATGACGATCGGGATCTCCCTGCCGACGATCGGCAAACGCACCATCCTGCCAGCCAGCGCCTTCGCTAACGGATCCGATGGGCTCATCGCAACGGCTGTGTCGCCAAGCATCGTCTCGGGACGCGTCGTGGCGACCGTTATATGTTCGATAGTCCTGCCGTCAAACTCGACCGGCTCGACTAACGGATATTGCAGATACCAGAAATGGCCCTGGATCGTCTCGTGCTCG
This sequence comes from Planctomycetota bacterium, assembly GCA_030637065.1. Taxonomy (GTDB): domain Bacteria; phylum Planctomycetota; class Phycisphaerae; order Sedimentisphaerales; family Anaerohalosphaeraceae; genus DAOVVQ01. The sequence goes on along the minus strand of DAOVVQ010000085.1, from coordinate 6,981 downwards.
ACCTCATCGTCGGCCAAAACCGTCTGCGTGGCCGGGTCCCAGTTGACCAGCCGCTTGCCGCGGTAGATCAGACCATCGCTAAACAGCTTAAAAAACGTCGCCCGAACCGCACGTACGCACATCTCGTCCATCGTAAACCGAGTCCGGTCCCAGTCGCACGAACAGCCCATCGTCTTCAGTTGCTCGATAATGCGGGCCTCAAATTGGTCCTTCCACGCCTGAACGTGGGCGACAAACTCTTCCCGCTCAAAATCCGTCCGGCGTTTGCCCTGCTCAGCCAGGAGCCGCTTTTCCACCACCGTCTGCGTAGCGATCCCGGCATGGTCCGTACCCGGCATCCACAGCGTGCTGAACCCGCGCATGCGATGATAACGAATGAGAACATCCTGCAGCGTATTATTCAGTGCGTGCCCCAAGTGCAGCGGAGCCGTCACATTCGGCGGCGGAATGACGATCGTATACGCACCCTCAGCTGACTTAACCGACGGGTCAGCGGCGAAATATCCACCCTTCAGCCAGATATCGGCCGCCTGGCTTTCCAGGTCGCGGGGCTCATAAATCTTCGGCAGTTCCTCTGTCATCGTATCACCTGTCAAATTTCAGAAAAAAGGTCCCAGTGCACATCTGGGCACTGGAACCTGGTATTCTAACAATTTCTGCCGCCCTGTAAAGCGGCTATTTATCCTGCCTCGTAGGATGGGTAACTTGTTACCCATGCGGTTCTGCAAGGCCGTCCGTGCAGCATGGGTAACGCAGTTACCCATCCTACGGGATGATTCGACGGAAGGGTCAGCGGCAAATAGCCCCCTCAGCACCCCCTTGGCCCCTAATCCATACTCAACGTCATCAGGAACTCGGCGTTCGAGCGGCACTTGGACAGGCGATTCTTTAAGAGTTCGACCGACTCGACCATATTCATCTCGCTGAGCACCTTCCGCAGGCGATACGTCAGTTCCAGTTCCTTGGCATCGAGCAGCAGTTCCTCTCTTCGCGTGCCACTCTTGCTGATATCGATCGCCGGATACGTCCTTCGCTCGACGAGCTTACGGTCGAGGTGAAGCTCCATATTACCCGTCGCCTTGAACTCCTCGAAGATAACCTCATCCATCTTCGAGCCGGTATCGACGAGCGCTGTGGCCAGGATCGTAAGCGATCCGCCATGCTCGATATTCCTGGCAGCACCGAAGAACCGCTTGGGCATCTGCATCGCATTGGCGTCGACACCACCGGTAAGGATCTTGCCGGAATGCGGCATCTCGGTATTATATGCCCGGGCCAGCCGCGTGATCGAATCGAGCAGGATCACAACATCCTCGCCATACTCGACCATCCGCTTGGCCTTTTCGACCACCATCTCGGCAACCTGGCAATGACGCGAAGACGGCTCGTCAAACGTCGAACTGATAACCTCGACATCGTCAGAGGTCTTGCGCTCCATATCCGTCACTTCCTCGGGCCTCTCGTCGATCAGCAGCACGATCATCTTGACCTCGGGATGGTTGATGCTTATCGCATTGGCGATCTTCTGCAAAAGAACCGTCTTACCCGTCCGCGGGGGAGCAACGATCAAACCACGCTGGCCCTTGCCGACAGGCGTAACCAGGTCGATCACACGCGTACTTAATTCCTCGGGAGTCGTCTCCAGAATAAGCCGCTCTTCGGCGTGAAGCGGAGTAAGATCGCGAAACACAACCTTCTCCGAAAGATTATCCGGCTCCTGATAGTTGATCGCCTCTACACGAAGCAGTGCGAAATACTTCTCGCTCTCCTTCGGGGGACGGATCTGGCCCGATATACTGTTACCGCTCCGCAATCCGAACCGACGGATCTGAGACGGCGAAACATAAACATCATCCGGCGAAGAGAGATAATTGTAATTCGGGCTCCGCAAAAAACCGAACCCGTCAGGCAAAACCTCAAGCACGCCATCGCCATACATCAGGCCATTCTGCTGGATCCGCTCTTTGAGTATCTTAAAGATCAGCTCCTGCTTCGACAGACCCATGTAGTCCTGAATGCCTTCCTTCTTGGCCAGCTTATGCAGCTCACCGGCCTCGAGGTTCTGCAGGTCCTTCAGATGCAGATCGCCCTTCTTGATCCGCTCGTACTTGGCATGGATGGACTCTTCCTCCAGCTGCTTCTTGCTCTTGCCCTTTGCCTTGCCACTGGCCGCTGCATCTTTAGCCGCTGCACCGCTGACCTCTTCCTTTTCGACCTTCTCAGCCTTTTCGGCCTTTTCGGCCTTCTCGGCCTTCTCAGCCTTGGTGCTGGTCTTTTTAGCACGTTTCTTCGTCTTCTTTTCTTCGCCGTCTTTCGTAGCTGTCTTAGCCATAACTACTCCTTTTTCTTTCCCGCCGGGCCTCCGGCTGATTGGAAAACATCGTTTGACCCCACCGCTCTTATAACTGCCGTGGGAGTTAAAGAATTGTCCTCTGGTAGTAAACCGTTTTATCTAAATTGACATCCTGAGATGCAGTACCCCACCATCTCAGTGTTACACATTATTAATTATAATTGAAAAGATTCGACCGACTTGCCCAGCCACCGCCGGGAAGTCAGAATTGTTGTTAATTGTATAATCCGCTATTTTCCCCTTCCTGTCCAGCGAAATTTGAAAATTTTCTCGTTTTTTTAGCTTATTTTTGCTCCCAGCCCCCTTTTTTGCCCCCCGATGGGCCCTAATTTCCGCCTTACAGTCCACAAAAACCAGTTTATCGCACCTCTCGGACCACCCAACCTCAGCCAAAAGAGGCATATCAAGAACCACCGCTTTCACCTCTTGACACTCATTAAAGTCCGATATCAACTCCTCACAGCGGGCAAACACCAACGGATGAATTATCGCATTGCACTTTTCGACCCCTTCACTGCTCGCAAATACCATCTCAGCCAGCTCGCTACGATCTATCCGGCCATCGCCACCCAGGACATCTTGCCCGAATGCGGCTGTTATCTGCTGCTTGACGGCATCGGTATCGAGCAGCTCATGAACGATACGGTCAGCGTCGACCAGCCCGCAGCCCAATCGCTCAAACTCCGCCGCAACCGTGCTCTTGCCGGAACTTATGCCCCCAAGTATACCAATAATCATCTTTTCGCCAATCATGCCAACCCCTGCCATAATCTAACAGCACAATCGGCGACAGTCAAGCCAAAACATAAAGCAAAACAAAACCAGGAAGCAAAAACGAAAACTGGTACCGTTCTGCCAACCTGTCTCGCCGTAGCCTTGGCGAAGGTGGAAAGGCAGGTTGTACCTGTACCCGTTTTTGCTGCTGTTTTTTAGCTTGGGTTTATAGTTTTGGTGTTGATTTTGTTTTGGTGTTTTTTGCTGTTAGTTTTGCTGCTTCCGGTAGCAGGAATTTTGCTATTACTGGGAAGTGGTCTGATGGGTATTTTCCGTTTTTGTTTGTTGTGTCTGTTTTTACGGCGAGGGTTCTTATTCCTTCGCTGACTGGTATGTGGTCTATTCTTGGTCCTGATGTGCTGCCTGAGAAGCCGTGTCGTGTTCCGGGTGTTTTTCGGCTGGGGTATAGGGAGTTCCAGGCGTCTGTCATTCTTGGGTAGGGGGTGTCGCAGCCGATTTTCTGTAGGTATCGCATGGCTGGGTTGTCCAGTTCCATGTTGAAGTCGCCCATTACGAAGAATGGGTCGAGCGTTCGGCGGGCGGCTATGTGTCTTGCGAGGATCTCGGTGCTGTTTTTGCGTGAGCTTTGCGAGAGGTTGTCGAGGTGGACGTTGTAGACGTAGAAGCGTTTGCCGGTGGCGATGTTGCGGAGGTGGACCCAGCTACAGATCCTTGGGCACATTGCGCCCCAACTTTTTGAGCCGGGTTTGGATGGGTTTTTCGAGAACCAGAATGTGCCGGAATCGTCGAGGGCAAAGCGGTCTTTTCGGTAGAGGATCGCGCAGCTTTCGCCTTTTTGTCTGCCATCGGATCTGCCGGCTGAGTAGACGCTGTATTGCGGGAGGGCCTGGCGGATGCTGCGGACCTGTTTGTCGAGGGCTTCCTGGAGGCCGACGACATCGGCGGCGTTGGCTGCGATGGTGTCGATTGCGAGCTGTTTGCGTTTGCTCCAGCCGTTGCCTATGTCGAGGATGGTGTCGACGCGGATGTTGAATGTCATTGCGGTGATGGCGGCGTTTTGGGCGGGTTGGAATTGCATACGTCGGGAAATGGTCTGCTCTTCGGTGCAGCCGGAGATGATCGCCGACAGCGCCAGTACAAAACACCCTCCCCAGGTTTTAATGTGGTTCATATAGCCAGTCCTTTGTAAGAATACTGTTTCTGTTTTGTCCGCAAAAGCGGGTACATCTACAACCTGCCTTTCCACCTTCGCCAAGGCTACGGTGAGACAGGTTGGCAGAACACCCTGTCGGTTGCCGTTGTTTCCCTATGTTTAACAACGGCACTGTGGCTCATAAATCTTTAGTGAATTTACCCTGCACCCCCAAAAGATGTTTCCAGGTGACAATCGCTGCCAGGGAAGCGGCTTGGGCGAACCTGGCGTCGAGCAAACCGAAGTAAACGGATGGCGAACTTGATCAATAGGCTGTTTTCCCCCGGGTAAGCGACAATGGGGATTATAGCAAATAAGGGTTTTTGTTGCAAATTTCGGGCGGATGTTTCGGGTTGGGTGCGAGAAAATATTTGGAAAGGCCCTTGCAAGGCACTTAATGCAGGTGTTTTGTTGTGAGAATCAGGAAAAACCTGATTTATTTATTTGGCTCAGTGTCGTAGATTATTTTGGTGTAAGGATTGTTGTGCGGGTATTGGGCAATGGATATTGGTGCAATTGTGAAGAGTTTGGGGCGTTTGTGGGCCGTGTTGTCCGCTTTGGCGGTGGTTTGCGGCTGTCAGGTGGGCTCTGAGCCTCGTCAGCGTGTTGGGGAGTTTTTTGGTTCGCCGGTTGGGATGACGTTTCTTGAGCCGGAGGATCTTGGGAGGCATCGATATTCGGCTGGGTTTGGGGAAAAGAACGGGATGGTTTATACTTGCAGGGGGGGGTTCATCGATATCGGGCATGTGCGTGAGGCGGCGGATCGGACGGCGTATCTGGCGGGGGTTAGTTATGAGAAGTTGATGGCTAAAGAGGAGGTTTTTTCGTTTCGTGTGATCGAGCCGTCTCGGTATTGGGTGAAGATCTCGTATCCTGAGAATTGGGATGGGATGTCGGAGGGTCAGAGGTTTGCGATCGCCGATGAGGTGTCGATCTGTCTTGGTCAGTATTTTGCTCATACGAGTTTGATCTGGCATGAGATCTTGACGTGGTACGGCTTTTCGTCTGTGGGCATTTTCCCCGAGAATATTTCTTCGTTTTCGTGGGAGGACAGTTATTCGGATCTGTTGGGTACTCATCTTGCGGTTGAGGCGCTGGCGGGTAATGGGGGGCGGTTCGACGAGGTGATGACGCGGCTTATCGATGAGAGGCTCGATGCGATCGAGGTTCAGTCGGCGAAGGTGAGTCGGCGGACGGCGAGGCAGATCAAGGGTAAATGGTATACGGGTGGGTTGTATTTTTTGGTTGATATGAAGAAGCGTAACTTCGATGTCGGTCTTGATGACGGTTACATTACGCCGGTTCTGGTCGAGGGGGTGGGGGTTTGTGCGGATTCGGAGCCGGAGCCTTGTCCTGTGCCGAGTCTTGAATTGTTTTGGCGGTACGGGTTCGGGATGGAAGTTGAGATCGAGCCTTTGACACTTCAGAAGGGCAGTATATATCGTACGGCTGGGGTGAAGGAGGCTGGTGTTCGGTTGCGGCCTGATGTTCATTTTCCGAAGATATTGGCACGGATCGAGGGTGATGGGGGGTGATGGTTGGAAGCGAAATTCAAAATTCTAATATCTAAATGCTAATTACGAAAATACAAAACAAAATTACGATGTTGAGGTTAAAATGGTAGAGAGAGTGTGGGCGGAAAAGGTACCTGGTACCTTTAATTTCGTAAAAAGGTGTCTGACCCCTTTAATTTTGTTGTTGTTGTCTGGTTGTGGTTTGGGTGGTGGCGCTCGTGCTCGGGTTGGTTATTTGCCTACTGCTACGTTTGGTGTTAAGTTTTCCGACCCCGATCGGCTGGGGCGGCATTCTTCCGGTTTCAATCCTTTTGAGGTTGGCGGGATTGTTTATACGTGCAGGGCGGGGCATATCGATCTTGATCATGTTCGGGGGAATGCGGATCTGACGCGGTATCTTGCCGGTAAGGTTCGTCGGGCGTTGTCGAGTGGGGCGAAGGGTTTTTCGTTTAGTGTTAGCGGCGAGCTTTCTTCGCACAAGATCGCGTTTACGTATCCGGTCGGCTGGGGTGGTGTCGTGGATAAAGAGGGGGTTATCGAGGAGATATCGCTGCCGACGGCGGCCTATCTTTCGTACAATGCGACGATCTGGCATGAGGTGCTTACGTGGTTCGGCGTTCACTTTGTCGCGTTCGAGCCTGAGTTTAATTCGGCTTTTTCGTGGGAGGATATCTATTCGAATGTGATCGGGACGAGGCTTGGCGTCGAGGCGGTTAAGGATACCAGCCGCAGTTTCGACGAGGCTATGACGATTGCGATCGACAGGCAGCTCAGGGAATTGCAGGTTCAGCCGCGGGCTACGGCTGTTTATGCCTCGGATAAGGTTCGCGGAGACTGGTATACGGGCAATTTTGTGCCGGATACGAGGATGAGGAATTTTGATATCGGGCTTGACGGTACGGTGACGCCGACGCTGGTGCCGGGTATTGCGGCGTGCGACGGTGAGCCGTTAGCGATCGAGGTTCCTACGCTTGATGTTTTGGAGGGTTATGGTTTTTCGATGCGGCACGAGATCAGGCCGAACGTGCTGGAGCAGGGGCATATTTTCATGGCAGCCGGGTCGAAGAGGATCGAGCCTGTGATTCATTACCCGATCCTGCTGGAGTATATGAAGCGGGATGCGGATCGTCGGGGGTATATGTATGATGAGTGATTCGGGCTTGAGAGAAGCAAAGAAGCAGAGAATT
>DAOVVQ010000088.1 GCA_030637065.1 Planctomycetota bacterium | reverse complement strand
TGCTTGACGGCGTTGGAGAGGACCTCTCTCGCTAAGAGCAGCACCTCGAATGAGACGTGCTCGAGGTCGTCTGTGGCCAGCAGGCCCACAAGCTGTGTGCAGGCTATGTCGATGTTTTCCAGTGTCGCCGGAAAACGGGAGTCTAACTGAATTGCACGCTTGCCCAGTCCTAACATAGTTAAACCTCCACTCCAAGTAACACAACATCGTCCCTGTCGCCGGACAGGTCGGTCAGGAGTTGAGAGCAGACGGTATCGACCGTCGAAGCGATCGGCAGGTCGCGGTTATCGTAGCAGGCCTGGCTTAATCGGCGGATCCCCTCGGTTCTGTCGTCGGGGGATTGGCCGGCGGTCTCTATGAGGCCGTCGCTGTATATAAAGAACCTGTCGCCCTTTGCGACGGTCCTGCCAGCTGGCTCGAAAGTGACATCGTCGAACGCGCCAAGGACATCACCGTTTGTATCAAAAATCTGCGGTCTGCCGCCTGCGGCGATATATATCACTGGCGGGTGACCGGCACTTACGACCTGCAATTGGCCGCTTTGGCGGTTGAGTATTGCGTAGCAGGCGGTCAGGTGCATTCCGCCGGCCATCGCGCTGTTGATGGCGGTGTTGAGGTGCTTTATCGTCTCGATGGCGGAGTAAGCCGGGTCGACATACTGACGCAGGAGCACTTTGATCGCCGACGTACTAAACGATGCAGCCAGGTCATGGCCGCTGATGTCGGCTACGAAGTATCCGAAGGTCTCCTCGGTGATCGCCAGGACGTCGTAGAAGTCGCCGCCAGCCTCGTTGACGGGCAGGAAATTCACGCCGAAGCCCGCTTCGGGGAGGTCCTGAGGACTGACGAGCAGCCACTGCTGGGCTTCGTGGATCTGGCCGAGTTTGGCATTAAGCTCCGCGACCGTTGATCGGTCGGGATCACGGCTTTTGAGGTGGCGTTTTGTCCGGGCGAGTATCTCGTTATGGTCGAAGGGCTTGGTCATGTAGTCGATGGCCCCCATATCGAGCGCACGGACCTTGTTCTTCGTATCGCCGTCCGCGGAGAGAAAAATGATCGGGATATCAGCCGTCGCCGGGTCGTCCTGGAGGCTTTGGCAGACCTCAAAGCCGTCGACTTTCGGCATCATGGCATCGAGCAGGATCAGGTCCGGAAGCTCGCTTTTCGCCAGATCGACAGCCGCCTGGCCGCCCAGGGCGGATAATACGTCGTATTGGTCCTTCAGAACCCCCTCTAACAGCGCAATATTGGCGTTGTCGTCGTCGACGATCAATATTCTCGCCAGCTTTTCAGCGGTTGCTTGCGACATTGTAGCCCCGTAATTGCCTGTAAAACGGCCTTCTGACACACATTATGCCACATATTTTATCGACACAGAAACGCCATCTGTTAACCAAAACTTGAGACAATTGAAGGCGGTATCCAGTAGCCAGTATTCAGTATCCAGTGTATAGTATTCAGTCCCGATGGATCGGGATTTCGCTTCGCTCAATTTCGGTCTGCTTTGCTCAACAGGATTTATGGGGTTTTTGATCGCTCGCCGCGGCGAAGCGTGTCGTAGCGGGGCGGTTTTTTTGATGTTGTGCTTGACATTGTATGTTATCTACTGTAAAATAGTTTGTTTGTTGCGAATTGCGGTTTAGGGAAGGGAAGGCTTGGGAGATGGGCCGAGGGGCTTTGGGTTTTTCGGCTAATTCTGGTGATTTATCGGCTGGGGCGTCGGTGTCAAAGGCTCCCTGCGGGGTTGGTTTGGGATCGGCTCGAAGTTACCGGCGGGTATGGTACGTCCTTATCCTTGTTGGTTTCCTGCTGACCTGTTATGGAGGCGGTTTTATCGCGCGGAGCAGTTTCGTTGTCGAAGGCCAGCGATACTTTTGCCTTTTTGACGATGCGATGATCTCCATGCGTTATGCCGATAACTGGGTACAGGGAAACGGCCTGGTGTGGAACCCCGGCGAGCGGATAGAAGGTTATACCAATTTTGCATGGGTGGCGATAATGGCTGCGTGCCACCTGCTTGAGCTGTCACCGAGCCATACATGTCTTCTGGTACAGATAATCGGAATAGGCATTCTATGGTGCTGTCTGGTCGCCGTATTGAAGCTGTGCCAGGCGTGCAGGCTTTTACCTGTTACGGCGTGTGCAGCCGTTGTTATGACGGGGACATTTTATAACCTTGCATTCTTCACCATATCCGGGATGGAGACGGGGCTGCTGACTTGCCTGGTGACATTTGCTTTGGCCGCCAGCGTCAAAACTCTTCGCCAAAACCGCGGCCATCTTGCAGCGATGTTGTGGTTTGCTCCCGCGGTGCTGGTACGGATCGACGTTGTTGCGATACTGCTGTTTGTCTTTGCGTTCCTTTGGCTTTTCAGCAAGAACGGACGCCGCAATCTGACACTTGGTCTGCTGATCACAGTTTCGGTGTTAGCGGCTCACTTTTTGTGGCGGCATCATTATTACGGCGAATGGTTTCCGAACACCTACTATCTGAAGGCGACGGGGTGGCCTTTGCTTGACCGGATCGCGGTGGGTATAAGGCACAGCAAATGGACTGCCATTCAGTTTGGCCTGCCTTGTGTATTCGCCATGATGGCATTCTTTTATGCCAAACCCCGCCATTTCCTGCTTCTTGGATGCTTCGCTACAGGGGTGGCGTACCAGGTATATGTTGGCGGAGACGCATGGCCTTTGAATCGCTTTGTGATACCTGCCAGCCTTGGATTATTTGTTCTTGCAGCCCAGGGCGGTCACAATATTATGGCAATGTTTATGGACAACAAGACGGGTGTTTTGGGAACTGTTGTTCGATATGCCATCGTGACACTCTGTGTCGTTTCCATTAATGCCACACATTGGGATCAATGCCTGCTCCTTACCAGACCTTACACGACATCCGGCAACCACATGAACGTAAGGTTTGTAAAGGCGGTCGACAAGATCGCGACTCAGGACGCAACCGTAGCCCTTGTGTGGGCAGGCACCTTTCCTTATTATTCGAGACGCAGTTGTGTCGATATTCTGGGCAAGTGCGATAGCCATATAGCGAAGATGGCCGTCCTTCCGGGAATTAGCAGGGCAGGTCACAATAAGTTTGATTTTGCATATTCGCTGAACACATACGAGCCCGATGTCATTATTCATGTCCTTGACATCACTGTCCCGGCTGCCTATAAACGTTACCAGCCGGCTATCGTCGAAGTTGACGGCATGCAAATCGCATTATGTATTCGCAAAGAAAGCAAAAAGATCAGAGATGCCAGGGCGGTTACGTGGCTCGAATGGGAAAAGTGCTTTCACGAAAATGAACGCGAACTGCGGTAAGGTATCCTTTTCAGGGTTGTTTTTTGGGGGTGTGGCTTTTTACTCAGGGATGCCACTCGATGCACCCTCAAACCCCCGCTGTCTTTTTATTACTTCTTTATCGCGCGACAGCCATATCCAATCATCTCTGGGGTGTCGTGGTGCTTATCAAATGAAGAGAGCACATCGAAACCCAAATCAATTATATTCCTCTCAAAAGCCGTCCTGTTTATGGTAATGTTTCTATGGCCTTCGTCGCATTCGAAAGAACGCCAGAGAGTTGTCCACAAAAACAGGTGACAACCCGGTCTTGCATATTTTGCAATATTTTGAAGCGCTAACATCGGTTCTACGCAATGGTCCAAAACATTTATACACAAAATTGCACCATCTATAGCATTGGATAGTTCCGGAATGAATTCTTCGGCACATCGCGCATAAAGTTTAATATCGTCGGCAAACCATGTTTTGTTGCAATTTTCAAGCTGAAAATTTTTGAATCTCTCTACCAGAGGCTCAATAATTATTCTTTTTTTCACCCACCACCATCGGCTCAGCGCCCCTTCAGGGCCAGAGCCAATTTCCAGGCAGACCTTGTCATTAAGATATTCGGCAAACCTTTCCCAATTATCTTTTTCTTTAACAAAAAACCCGCCATCGTTCATACACCAACCAGCTAATTTCTTTCCTTCTGCCCTTGTCTTTTCAAAGTAATTATAGCCAGACAAAAAGTCTTTCTTCATCCATGATTCCCAAAAGTCAAATTCATATTGCTGAGCCTCAGTGTGTTCAAAGGCAGATCGTCTTGGCTCATTCTTCTCTAAAAGAGTTATTTGTTTGTGGAGACGCCTTATTGCCGTATTATTCGGCGTCAATTCCAACGCTTGCTCAACCTGTCTTTTGGCTTCACCAACTCTATTTTCTTTCAGTAAGGCATTGGCTGTACGCACACATGCCAGCGAATCAGATTCAATATTTGCAGATTTCTGCGGCACATTGCCCATTCAAAGTCTCCTTCAAGATCATCTCTTCTGCCCGAACTGCCATTTTTACGGCCAAAAACGTGTTTTCTCTACACAACACCGACAATCCTACTAAATTCACTTTGAGCTTTCAAGAATTCTCTTTCCCAAACCTGCCCTTTCAGGGTTAATTGTTGGGGCTGGTTAGTCGTTGGTTTTTGTCAGGCCCAGGGTCTGTTTCTTTTTATTTTTGAGTTTAGTATTTCTTTTGCTATTTTTGCGTCTTCATTTACCTGGAAGTCGAACATTCCTACGCATAGGAAATCTGCTCCTGCTTCGTAGGCGTATCTGAATCCTTCGGCTGGCTTGATCGCGCCTGCGCCTAAGACCTTGTATCCGATCCATGGTTTTTTTATTTTTGACATTACGTCGATGGTTATCTCGGGTGTTTCCGACCAGACGCTGTCTTTTCTTGGCATTGGTCCGGCGGACCAGTAGTTTTTGCTGTTTATCGTCTTCATGTAGAAGTCGATGTCGAGTCCGGCTTCTTCGCAGGCGATGGGTACGTTTATCGAGTGGGCTCCGATGCCGGCTATGAGGCCGTTTTTCTTTATGATGTCGACGGCCTTGCCCAGCAGGTCGACCCGATTTTCTGAAACAAGCTTGTCGGCGACTCCTCCGTGTACGTATGCGGCCACAGCCCCGTTGTCGATGGCTCGCTGGATGTCGACCATGATGTTGTCTTCGGTGATCTTGCACTGGGCGAGCCAGTTGAATTTGCCGCCGTACTCTTTGCGGTAGGTCTTGACGAGGCGGATCACGTGCTCGTCGACGCGGAGGAGCATCGAGTCGATCCCCTGCTCGGCGCAGATTTGCCAGGTCTCGTAGATCTTCTCGTCGGTGAAGTAGTGCTGCAGGAGCGATGAGACGTAGATCAGGTCGCGGCTGTGGGCGAACCCGCTGGTCAGGTTGCCGCCGCAGATCAGGCGGGTGATATTGAGATTGCCAATTTTGCCGGAGGGGAATTTGCCGCTGGCGGGTTTTGGCTGTGGCCTTCTCTGGCTTTGGGTTGGAGGATTCGTCTTGGCGAGAAGGGCCGTTTCTTCGAAATTAAAGGCGGCGGCGGTTGCTCCGGCGATGGCGGAGGTGGTAAGAAAGTTGCGGCGGTCCATTTTGTCAGACATGACGTCTCTCCAACAGAACATTCATTTCGGTTTCAACCACAGAAACCATTATAACAGCCCCAGCCGAACAAAAGCAAGGTTTCGACAAAGAAAATGCGAGTCAACCCGTCAGCAAGGGTGGCAGCGCGTTTGCGCAGCAAACCGATGGTCGTATGCACATCGGCGCCCACTATCGGTTTGGCTTCGCCAAATCCCGAAGTACATCGGGACCATCCTTGCTATGTGAACGGTTTTCTTGCAATAAACGGCGAATCTAATATACTTATGCCGATAAAGCCGTCGCGGAAACAGTGTAAAATGTATACGGTATCCCTGGAAAGCGAATAATGAGCGATTTGCAGTATAGGACGATAGTCGGGCTCGAGATCCACGTCCATCTTGCCACGCGGACGAAGATGTTCTGCGGCTGTGAGATGGCTTACGGCGTCCGCCCCAACAGCCGCGTCTGTCCGGTGTGCATGGGTATGCCGGGCGTGCTGCCGGTGATGAATAAGCAGGCCTTCGAGTATGCCGTCCTTACCGCTCTGGCCCTTAATTGCAGCATCCCGTCCTTTACGAAGTGGGACCGCAAGAGCTATTATTATCCCGACCTGCCGAAGAATTATCAGATCAGCCAGTACGATCTGCCCATGAGCGAGAATGGTTTTATCGATATTCCGCTCGAGTCCGGCCAAGTCAAACGGATCGGCATAATCCGGGCCCATCTCGAAGAGGATGCCGGCAAGAATACGCATACGTTAGGCAATTTTTCCGCCGTCGACCTCAACCGCACCGGCTCTCCGCTGCTGGAGATCGTTACCGAACCGGACATGAGCAGCCCGGACGAGGTCAGGGCATTGGCGGTCGAGCTGCAAAGGATCGTTCGCTACCTCGGCGTCTCCGAGGGCGATATGCAGAAGGGGCACATGCGGTTCGAGCCGAATATCAATCTTGCGATCACCAAAGACGGCCAGGAGTACCGAACGCCCATCGCCGAGATCAAGAACCTTAACAGCTTCCGCGCCCTTGAGCGAAGCGTGGCCTACGAAACGGCAAGGCAATTGGACGAGTTTACCGATCGCGGCATTACGATGCAGATGGGTAATAAGTCGACCCGCGGCTGGGACGATGACAATCAGTGTACCGTCCTTCAGCGCGAAAAGGAAGAGGCCCACGACTACCGCTACTTTCCCGATCCGGACCTCGTGCCGGTCGAGATGGACGATGAGTGGCTAAGCAGGATCAGGGCGGACCTCTGCGAGATGCCTATACAAAAGCAAAATCGATTCGTCAGTGAGTTTGCTCTCAGCGAATATGACGCCGGCGTGCTGACACAGATCAGGTCAACCGCCGAATTGTTTGAGCAAGCAGTGGCGCTCGGAGCCGATCCCAAAAAAGCTTGTAATATAATTACGCAAAACTTTCAGAAAATTGCGAATGAAAAGGGTTGCACTGTTTGTGAATTGGGTATAACACCTGAAAAAATTGTTGAAATGACAAACATGGTTACTATTGGTCAGATTAGCTCAACCTCGGTATCTTCAATTGCGGTTCTGAGTGTTGCTAATTTATCTAAAACACTAAGGGAAATCGCTGTTGAACACAATCTAATCCAGACCAGCGACGCCGGCGAGATAGAGGCCCTGGTCGACCAGGTAATAGCCGACAACCCCGCAGCCGTCGAAGACGTTACCAGCGGCGGCAAAAAAAGCAAAAAGGCCCGAGGCTTCCTCTTAGGCCAGGTAATGCAAAGATCAAAAGGCCAGGCAAACCCAAAAATAGTAGCACAAATACTCGCAAAAAAACTGTCCTGACCGGAGTTAGTGGCACCACATGCATTAACCCCATGGGTGACAAGTTGATCGCCCTACGGACTATTCACCGTTTTGGCTTTGAATATTCTCTTCCCAGAACTCTTTGTATTGGTTCCTACGCTCCAACACAAGAATTTTCTTTTGGTCTACAAGTTGCGTCTGATTCTTAAGTGCACCATTCGCATTTTCCACATCAAACACGGTTTTGTTATGAAGCTCGTTACAGAACACACAAGCTGTAACAATGTATTCAGAATTGTCACGTTCAGGATGTCCAGTGGGCAAAAGGTGATCACTGGATAAATAAAGCCAACTTGGCCATTGCTTGCCATCCAAGCCACAATAAACACATACAAAGTTATCGCGCTTATGTACCTGGAATGAGTATCCTCTCAAGGAATCCCCATAATGTTTTACCATTCTTGCCCCTTGCAACGACGAAAGTGCCTTAGTGTTTTTTGCCTCTGATCAACTTATGATTATTCTTCCCTTAAACACGACACACAGATAACAATAGACTGTCAATAGGGATTACATGATTTATTGGCTTCTATCGCTTCTGTTTGACTCCTGCTCCCTGAGCTTTTCTTTTAGCTGCCGTCAACTTATCTGCTGCTTTGCTGACCTCGTCCTCAAAGAATTTTACCCTTCCACTAATTCCACGTGCGTTTTGAGCATTGATTTCTATCGCAGTATCGATGACTGGTGATGCAATCCAATTAGGCAGAAGTTCACCGTCTGGAGTAAACATCGAATCTACATGGTCTTGTAATTCAGCGTTGGATTGTTTTAGTTTGATTTCAGCCCACAACCTGATGTCTTCCAATTGAGTTACTGCTGTATCGTATTCTACCTGCGCTTTCCGAAGTTCTTTTGCCACGGTTTCCTTGTGCTTGATTGCAACTTGTTTTTCTCGGTAGGATTGATATGCCCATGTCGCCAGTAAAAGAATAATGATACCAATACAGGCCTTAGACATAAACACTTTATTCCTACTGGTTTGTTTCTTTAGCTTGAAGTTGTCATGGCGTTTTCTGGTTGATCTAAGATAACATTGTTCGCATAAGATTTGTTCATTCTTTACAAAAGTCTTTTCATCAGACCTTATCCCTTTATCGCATTTTTGACAGTATTCAAATTTCATCCTTTTAGTCTTCCCTAAACTCTATCTTTGTAATACTTTGCTCTCTGAGCCGTCGAGCAGTCGTTTTATGTTTTCGGCGTGGCGGATGACTATCAGGGCGGCTATCAGGACTGCTACTATGATCAGCGGCCATAGACTTGCGAACGTCCAGCCGCGGTTTATGGAAATTGCGACGACCAGCGAGACGGGGAATGCGACCGCTGCGACGATCGAGGCTAATGACACGTATTTCGACAGCAATACCACGATGGCCCAGACGGCGAATGTGACCAGTCCGGGGATCGTGTAGTACGGATAGAGCCCTAACACGATGCCGAGGGCGGTTGCGACGCCTTTGCCGCCCTTGAACCTCAGGTATACCGGAAAGATGTGTCCGGCGACCGCCGCGCAGCCCACCGCCAGCCACAGCGACAGCGCCCCGATGGCAGGGGGGCTGGATACCAGGCGACCGGCGATCAGCATCGGCACCAGGCCTTTCATGCAGTCCAGCGCAAAGCACAGATATGCCCATTTTTTGCCGAGGGCCCTGGCGACGTTGGTCGCGCCGATATTGCCCGAGCCGATCGCGCGAAGGTCCTTGCCGTGGGCCCGGGCGATGAGCACGCCGAACGGGATCGACCCGACCAGGTAGGCCGCTGGGATCAGTAACAAAAACCGTATCATTGCTCTCCTTTGTCCTGCAGTATTTTTTTATAAAGTTCGACGATCTGTCCCGCATGTCGGTCGATCGACACGTGCTGTTTTAACTCGTCCTGTACTATGGCCTGGCAGGCCTTTTCGGCGTTGTCCTCGTCGGCATAGAACGCCATCGCCCCAGCCAGCGCCTCGATATCGTCGGGCCGGTCAATTGTAATGCCGTGGCGGTCGTTTGTAAACATTTCCGCCGCCCCGTTAAATCGCGTGGTGATGACCGGTTTTCCGGCTGAGAGCGCCTCGAGGATGAACCGCGAGCACGGATCGTACCAGGTCGGCAGCACGGCGACATCGCATATCGACAGGGCGTTTTGAATATGCCGCAGCGTGCCGAGGAACACAATGCGATCGCTTACCCTCTGCCGTCTGGCCAACTGGCGATATTTCAGCGAGCTTTGCGCCCCGGCAACAGCTAAGTAAACGCCTCTGGCGGTTTTGGCGGCGGCAAGTTTGCCCATCGCCTTGATCAGCGGCGTCAGGCCCTTGAGCCGGAAATTGTGTGCGGCAATGAGAAATATCGCCGGACCAGCCGATTCGCTGACCCCGATCTGGGCAAGGATCTGGCTGCGGAGCCTGTCAGCGGCTTCGGCGCTTACCGTTCTCGACGTCCTTATACCGCTTGCTATCGTGCAGATCCGCTCATCTTCAAGGCTGTAATGCTCCCTGAATTGCCTTGCGACATATTCGGAAATGGCCGCTACGATCGTTTTGCCGCCGCCGGTGCAAAGTCTCCGCTCGGCCCGCAGCAGCGACCATCGCCGCAGATTGGCCCGATGCGTAAGCGATTTATACGTCCGCACAAGCGGATTGTCGTAACTCGCCGCGTTGCGAAGGGCGGCCTCCAGATAGCTTCCGCCCCGCGGTTGATAGATGTCCGCAAAATCAAGCGGCAGCGTGCTGTGGATGATGTCGTAGTGGGTTTGCGACAGATGGCTCTTTATCGCCGACGCAAAATCGGCCAGCGATGTTCGCTTTTGGCCGCTATCGCCGCAGAGCACCTCGACGTTCCTGCCGTCATTTTGCCCCTTGGCTGCTACGATAGTGGCCTGTACGTCGAGCGCCCTAAGCCGTGAGGCCAGCTCGAATATCGAGCGTTCGGCCCCGCCAAGGGCGATCTCCGCCCGTTCAATTATTATCGCCGTCTTTATCATTACCAGCCGATTATAACCGTCCAAACGCCATATTGCAAACCCAACCTGACAGCAAGTTTTCACGGTCGCCGGTGGTGGGTGTCGCGGTGCATTCGCCCATCGATTGGGTGGCAGCGTGTTTGCGCAGCAAACCGATGGTCGTATGCACAACTCCGCCCACCATCGGTTTGGCTTCGCCAAACACGCTGCCACCCGATATTGGTTTACTGAATACTGAATACTGGATACTGGATACTGGATACTGGATACAGATCTGGGTGGCAGCGTGTCCCGATTTATCGGGACCGATGGGCGATTGCACAAAGACGACCACCATCGGTCTTTATCGCTACGTTGCAAAGGGAACCTCTCTGCCGTGTTTGATGTCGTGGTCGGCCATTCGCCAGGCTCGGGCCTTGACCCTTTTTATGAACAGCCGGTCGCAGCGCGACAGTTTTTTCCTGCCCGTATATCGCCGGTAAAAACGCAGTCGGTCGGCCCGGGAAAAGTTCGGTCCCGGCGCTGAGTAGTAAAGCTGGGCGATATCCTTTACGCGGTATCGCCCGGCAAAGATGCGCGGCTTAAATGTCCGCTGAAGGTCGATCAGGTACAGTTGACCGTCATCGGTAAGGAAGATGTGAGCTAAGTAAAGATCGCGGTGCCGAAAACCAGTCTCGTGAAACGTCCTTGCAAAATCAGCCAATTGGTCGATAAACGCCCGCCGAAGCCTGACATTTTTCGCAGAGGGAGCCTCATGAAAAAATCCGGGCAGCTTCTTCTCTAACGATTGGGCGTTGGCGATCTTTTCGGTGATAACGAAACTTCGCCTCTCAAAACATTCGCCCCACTGCTGACCGTATGCGATGGTCTTTGGCGTGTTGATACCGATCTTAGCCAGCTCCTCTGTCGGCAGAAAGTCAAACACACTGATCGCCGCCCGCTTCCCATGGCTAAGCCAGTTCGCCAGTTGAACCCGCGCTGAGGGTCGGTCGTATCGCTTAAGAAAAAACACCGTCCTGCCGCCATCGGCATCGATCTGCATCCGGCTCCGGTGCCTCGCAAGATTGTCTTTGACAAGGCTCGTTCCGCCGCTGAAATCAAAGACCGCGTCAATATCCGCAAGCCCAAGCCCCTGAAGAATGCCCACATACTCAGGCTCAACAAAGAAACCTTCCGAAATTTCAATAAACCCGGTGCCGCTCATGTTGCGCTTTCCCCTAACATCTTATCCGCAGCCGCACATACCACATCGACGCTGATCGACTCCATGCAGATGTGCTCGGTCATTTTACACGTTGGCTTTGCGCAAGGCACGCATTCGGCTGTGCCTGCGATCTGGATCTCGTCTTTGTAGCCCGTCTGGGTCCAGGCCGGGTCATTTGGGCCGAAGAGCGTGATTATCTTTCGGCCAAGCGCTATCGCAATGTGCCTCGGGCCCGTATCGTTGGTGATGACCAGGTCCGCCCTGGCGAAAAGGGCCTTAAGCTCGCCCATACTCAGCGGCGTATCAGCCAAACTATACAGGCGGCCTTCGGCCATGCGGCATATATCGGCTGCGATGCGTTTTTCCGATTCATTTGGCGCGACGGAGACGATCACAGCCGCACCGTATTTTTCGATGAGCCGGTCGGCAGTGCGGGCAAAACGTTCCGCAGGCCAGCATTTACTCGGCCCAAACGCTCCTCCCGGCACGAGGATAACGACCGGGCGGTCCGGCGAAAACACATCGCCAAGTTTGGCCGACAGAGATTTACTCTCATCGGGGTCCGTCTGGAGCCGGAGCTGCCGGTCACCGGTTTCGCATCCCAGCAGGCCAGCCAAAGCAAGGTAATAGTCGATCATCGGGGTCGGGTGATATTTGCCATCGGCGGCTTTGGCAGGCCTGATCCTGTCGGTCAGCAGCAGCGAACGTCTGTCCCTGGCATATCCGACCCTCTTAGGGATGCACGCCAGAAACGACACCATCGCCGAGCCGAAGGAATTCTTGAAAAGCACCGCCATCGAAAAATTTTCCCGCCGAAGCCTCCGGGCGAGAGAGAATATGCCCTCGCCCTCGCTTTCAACCCAGCCGTCACAATACGGGCTCGGCGACAGAAGCTGCCGCGTGGTCCCGCCGGCTAAAAAGAATATCGAATCGTTCGGGAAACGCCTGCGAATCGCGCCAAGGGCCGGCGCAGAGAGCACCGCATCGCCTAAGGGCGAGGGAAGCCAGACAAGGATCTTTTGCTTATTGTCAGCCAATATGCCCCCGTAAGCCGCTTAATCACGCATGACATAAAACGCAAACACTATGAGCTGAAGTGCGATGGCATAGCCGATCATCGTATGGACGCTGCTGGCCGGCCGCGTATCGTCCATCACGAACCAGAAGCTCACTAACAAACAGACGACCACGAGCCCCTGAACAATACCGGCAAGCATCTTCGTCGTCCTGAAAT
>DAOVVQ010000193.1 GCA_030637065.1 Planctomycetota bacterium | reverse complement strand
CATCGTCGTTCAACCAGGACATCAGCGGGTGGAACACCTCCAGCGTCACCCGCATGACTGTGATGTTCTACTATGCGTCGGCGTTCAACCAGGACATCGGCGGCTGGGATACCTCCAGCGGCTCCGGCATGAGCTCTATGTTCAAGTATGCGTCGTCGTTCAACCAGGACATTGGCGACTGGGATACCTCCAGCGTCGTCAACATGTACGCGATGTTCTTCGGCACGCCATTCAATCAGGATATTAGCGGGTGGGATACCTCCAGCGTCACCGACATGCGCCATATGTTCCGCGATACGTCGTCGTTCAACCAGGACCTGTCCGGATGGTGCGTGGACAAACTGATTGATTCTCCGCCGACCGACTTCGATCTCGGCGCCACCAGTTGGATAGAGCCGTCGTGGCGGCCTATCTGGGGCAGTTGCCCGTGATGAAAGGCGCGGCTTTGCCGCGAGATGGTAGAGAGTAGAATTTTTCTTTTTTACACAGCAACCCCCGGACACGTCCGGGGGTTAAATGTTTTTGGATGGGTCTTGCGTTGGATTATAAACACCCTTTTGCGAGCAAAAGGGTGCCACTCGGCGTTGGTTGGGTTTGGGGTAAAAGATTGACATGTTGTGGGGGGTTGTTTAGTATGGTCGCTCTGCTTATTTTTTGGACTTATTCTATTTGAAGGCGGCTTAATTTATGGCAAAAGAGGTTGTAATACTTGAACATCGGCCTTATTTGATGATCATTCGTGATGGTTGGGGGTTCAATCCTGATCGCGGGGAGGATCGTTTTAATGCTATTCGGCAGGCTTGTACTCCGGTTGACGATATGCTTATGTCTGAATATCCTCATTGTTTGATCCATACCAGCGGCGAGGATGTTGGTTTGCCGGATGGGACTATGGGCAATAGCGAGGTTGGGCATCAGAATATTGGGGCTGGGCGGGTTGTTTATCAGGATTCTGTTAGGATCACTCGTTCGATTCGTGAGGGTGAGTTTCTTGAGAATGTCGAGCTTCTTAAGGCTGTTGAGTTTGCCAAGGGCAATGGCGGTAAGCTGCATTTGATGGGTTTGTGCAGCGATGTTGGCGTTCATTCGCTTCTGAAGCATCTGTACGGGCTGCTCAAGCTGGCGAGGCAAAACGATATGCAGGATGTTTATCTTCATGCGTTTACGGACGGTCGGGATTCGCCTCCTACCAGCGGGGCGGGCTATCTTGCGGAGATCGAAAAGAAGATGGCTGAGGCTGGTATCGGGCAGGTCGCGTCGATAACGGGCAGGTTTTATGCGATGGATCGGGATAACCGGTGGGAGCGTGTGCAAAGGGCGTATGACTGCTTGACAGCCGGTAAGGGTAATACGGCGGGGAGTGCGGCTGAGGCGATGGCGGCGAGTTATGCGGGCGAGGTGACCGATGAGTTTATCGAGCCTGTGTGCATTACGGGCGGCGATGGCGGGCCCAGGGCGATCGTCGAAGATGGCGATGCGGTGGTGTTCTTTAATTTTCGCGGCGACCGGCCCCGTGAGATCACTCGGGCCTTTGTCGACGACGACAGTTTTGACGGATTTGAGCGGTCGGCCCGGCCTGATGTGCATTATGTGTGCATGACCGAGTACGATTCGACGATTCCTGCTCCGGTGGCGTTTCCGAGGCAAAAGGCGCTTAAGAATATTGCGGGGGGTTATTTCAGCGATTTGGGGCTTAAGCAGTTTCGGTGTGCCGAGACGGAGAAGTATGCCCACGTGACATTTTTCTTTAACGGCGGGCGTGAGGAGCCCTTCGAGGGTGAACAGAGGCAGATCGTGCCCTCGCCGAAGGTCGAGACTTACGATATGCAGCCGGAGATGAGCGCGTATGAGGTTCGGGATGTGGTTTTAGAGAAGCTGGATTCGGGTTTGTTCGATGTGGTGATAATGAATTTTGCCAATCCTGATATGGTCGGTCATACGGGTGTGATGGATGCGGCGATCAAGGCCGCTGAGGTGATAGACGAGTGCGTTGGTATGATACTTGATAAGGTCAAGGGGCTTGGCGGCGGGGCGGTGATATTGGCTGACCACGGCAATTTCGAGCGGATGTGGGATGCTCAAAATGATATGGTGCATACGGCCCATACGGTTGGCGATGTTCCTCTGATCGTGTTTGACGAGCGTTTCAAGGGCAGGAAGATGGCTGATGGTGGCCGGCTTGCCGATGCTGTGCCGACGCTGCTCGATGTGATGGGTCTGGATAAACCCGAAGAGATGACGGGTAAGAGTTTGCTTATTTAGCGGCGGCTGCGGACCGCAGGGATCGCCGAGCGAGAGCACATGGGAAAGATAGTCGTCCTCGATGATAATATGATCAACATGATCGCCGCTGGCGAGGTGATCGAGCGTCCAGCCAGCGTGGTCAAGGAGCTTCTGGAAAACAGTATCGACTCCGGGGCGGGCAAGATCGTTGTTACTATCGAGGACGGGGGTCGCAAACTCATTTCTGTGGTTGACGACGGTTGTGGTATGGATGGCGGCGATCTTTGTGTTGCCTTCGAGCCGCACGCTACCAGCAAGATCAAGACCAGCGACGACCTTATGAATATATCGACGATGGGGTTTCGGGGGGAAGCCCTTGCCAGTATTGCCGCGGTGAGTATGGTCAGTGTCGTCAGTCGGACGGCGGATTCCATCGAAGGCAATCGCATCGAGATAGACTGCGGGCGGCGGGAGGAAGTGACGCCTTGCAGCAGCGATTGCGGTACTGCGATCGAGGTTCGGAATATTTTTTATAAGCTGCCGGGCAGGCGGAAGTTTCTTCGCACGGCCAATACTGAGATGACGCATATCAGCGAGCATTTTACGCGGATCGCGCTTGCCAATTGCGATCTGGATATGACGCTGATACATAACGGGCGGCAGTTGCACCGGCTGATGGCGGGGCAGGGCCTGCGGGAGCGTATCGGGCAACTGTTCAGCAAGGATCTCGCCGCCGATCTGATGGAGACGCAGAGCCGTGAAAAGGGTATGCGTCTCCATGTCCTGATGGGTACGCCTAACGGGACCAGGGGCAGCAATAAGTTTCAGTATGCGTTTTTGAACGGTCGTTTTATTCGCGATAAATTTGTCGGTCATGCCCTTAAGGAGGCTTATCGGGGGCTGATCGACCCGACGAAATATCCGGTGGTGTTTATATTCATGGAGCTTTCGCCGGAGGCTTTCGATGTCAACGTTCATCCGACGAAGATCGAGGTTCGGTTTGAGAATGCCAACCTGGTTCATTCGCAGGTTCTGGCGGTGATGCGTGAAAAGCTGCTCAGCAGCGACCAGCATGTCGGCGCCAGGCTGCCGTCTCCTTCGGCGAGTCTGGCGGAAGATGGGCTGATCGGTACGGAAGACCATGCCCGACGCGAGAGGATCGCCGATGCGATGGCCCGGTTCTTCAGCGATCACAAGCCGGGGTCGGGTCCGCAGCAGCAGTTTAAGTTTTCCGGTTCCGGGCGAGGGGGTGGTTATTCGGCTGGGAAGGATTTTGGGTCCGGTTCTCCGGCGCAGGGTGGTGAGCAGGGCGGGTCGGCGGCGGAGGGATTCGATCCCAGCGGGATGGACGTTTCGGCGAGGCTGATACAGTTGCATGACAGCTATATCGTTGCGCAGACTGATGACGGTTTTGTGATCATCGATCAACATGCACTGCACGAGCGTGTGATCTATGAGGATCTGTGCCGGAAGATATCCGATGGCAATCTGCCGTCGCAGCGGCTTTTGATACCGGAAACGTTCGATGTTACCGACGCGGAGAATGACGCGGTTAAGAGCAATCGGGAGTTGTTGGATAAGCTGGGTATCGAGTTGGAGCCTTTTGGTCCGAAGACGGTGGCGATCCAGTCGTTTCCCATTCTTCCGGGCAGGATCGTGGCCCTTGAGTTTGTGCGGGATCTGCTTGACGTTCTTTGCGACAAGAGCTTTGACCTTGATGCCGAGCGGTTGTTGCATGAGGTTTTGGATATGGCTGCGTGCAAGGCGGCGATAAAGGCGGGTCAGTCGCTTTCGGTAAGTGAGATGCAGCAGTTGCTGGCTGATCGGGAGGCTGTTCAGCGGGCTGGCCGGTGCCCTCACGGGCGACCTACCACGATAAAGTTTACGATCGCCGAGTTGGAAAAGCAGTTCAAGAGGACCTGACGGGGGGATGGCGGTTTTTGACGCTGGGGCGGTCTTGCTTGGGGGTTAGTGCGGCAAAAGCCATAAGTGCTGTTCGCAACTGAGGTTACGATTGGTTTGGGCTGGCGAAGATAAATTTTTCATGGCGGCATATTTTGCTTTTCAAGTTGAGGTCCGATAAGGTAGAATACGAAGTTTAATTATCTGCGATGGTGCAGGGCGGCCCGAATTTGACCGATAAAAGGACAACAGAAAGGCGTTCAACAAGTGGCAAAGAAGGTAAAAAAGGCAACAAAGAAGAAGACTGCGACCAAAAAGTCTGCGGCCACGAAGGCGAAGACTAAGAAGGCGGCTGTGAAGAAAAAGACGAAGAAAAGCACCAAAAAGGCTGCCAAGAAGGCCACGAAGAAGGTTACCAAGAAGAAGGTTACCAAAAAGGTTACCAAGAAGGCCACCAAGAAGACCACTAAAAAGACCACTAAAAAGGCTGCGAAGAAGGCCACGAAGAAGCGGTCGGTGGCCAGGAGCAAGGTTGTGGCGACTGTCCAGCGCAAGGCTCCCAAAAAGCGGACGGAGAAACGTCTGTCAGCCGCAGAGGTCGAGGTGTTCAAGGATATGCTTTTGGAGAAACGACGGGAGCTTATCGGTGACGTTAATACTATTGAAAATGAGGCGCTCAAGAAGTCGCGGCTCGATGCTTCGGGCGATCTTTCCAGTATGCCTATTCACATGGCTGATATTGGCAGCGATAATTTCGAGCAGGAATTCATGTTGGGCTTGATGGACGGTGAGCGGCGAATGTTGGGTGAGATCAGTGAGGCACTCAAGCGTATCGCCGACGGCAGTTATGGTATATGCCAGGGGACCGGCGATGTCATTGCCAGGCCGAGGCTCAGGGCCAAGCCGTGGGCCCGTTATTGTATAGAGTATGCGACCATGGTCGAGAATGGGCTTGTGATCGAGGGTGAGGAGTTGTACGACGAGCCGGAGGCGGAAGAGGCTGAGGATGCCGATGGCGATTAGGTAGTGTGTCGGCGCCGGAGGTTGGGACGGTCGGTTGGAGGTTCGGCTGGGTAAAGGTTTTTTGGACAGGAGTTTTGTGATAATAAGGCCCGTCTGCGAGGAGCGAGCGACGGGCTTTTTTTATGTGTATCGGGCTGACGGACAGGCAGATTTGGCGGATGGAATGGGATATAAATGTCCGATATGCGGGCGGGCGGTATTGTTGCGGCGGCAGTCGGGTGAGGGTGTGTCCGATGGGGCCGGTTTGGTCGATTTTTTTCCTTTTTGCTCTGAGCGGTGCAAATGGGTTGATGTCGGCGGATGGCTCGATGCCATGTATCGCATCGAGGCCGTCGAGGGCGAGCAGCAGGGTGGCGATATTGAGGACGATTAGAGCGATAGGGACAGCCGTCAGGGGGAGAATTGTTTTTTGTTGCAGCCGCGGTTAATGGCCGATATGATGAATGAACAATGGTTTCAAGGTGTTTGCTGCCGGTCATGGGAGGTTTGAATATGACGGATGACATACAATTGCGAGAGGTGCTGAGCAGTCTGGAATTTACCCGGTTGGTTCAGTGTTTTCGGATGGCGGTTGGTCCGACGAAGCTGGTGCTCGGTTTTTTGGCGGTGTCAGCTATTTTTTTTGTCGGCTGGACGATGGATGTTTGTACGACGACGGTTGTTATCAATCCCGATGCTCAGTCGATAGCCGGTGGGGGTGTTTGTACGGGTGAAGTTTTCGCCGACGCGACGGAGTTGGATGTCTACATCGCTTCGCCGGATCGGTTGCCTGCGTATATTGACAGGTATGCTTTGGGTAGCGACGAGGGGGGTGGTAAGGGTCGCCAGGGTGTGTTTTCAACTTTATGGGATTTTGCCTCGGCGAGATTTAATTTTGCGGTGGTTTCGCTTCTGCGGCTCGATGTCCTGAAGGTGTCGGCAAGTGCATGGCTTTGCGTAAAGGCCCTTTGTTGGGCGGTCAAATTTCATTTTGTTTACAGTTTTATTTTTTTCGTGCTTTCCGGTGCGATCATCTGTTTTACGGGCGGAGCTGTTTGCAGGTGTGCTGCGCTGGAATATGCCAGCGGTGATAAGCTTGGCATACGTCAGGCGTTGCGGTTTAGCGTGGGAAAGGCCGGCGGTCTGGTCGTTGCTCCGCTGATACTGATTGGGATGATGCTTGCGTTGGCGGTTATGGTTTATCTGCTCGGGCTTGCGGGCAATATTCCGTTTGTGGGCGAGTTGGTTATCGGTGTTGGCCTTGGTGCAGCGTTATTGTTGGGGGCTTTGATCACGTTGATACTGGTCGGTCTGGTTGCGGGGATAGGTCTGATCTTTCCTGCGATCGCGTATGAGGGTTCGGACGGTTTTGATGCTATCAGCCGGTCCTTTACTTATGTTTTCAGCGAGCCCTGGTGGATGGTTTTTTATGGCCTTGTGGCGGCCGGTTTGGGGACGGTTTCGTATTTGATCATACGATTCTTTGTTTTTATGGTTTTGATTGTCACATATTCACTTTTGGAGTTGGGTGTTTTTCATGATTCGGCTGGGGTTAGCAAACTTGGCCGGATCTGGGCCAGGCCGGAGTTTTTGAATCTGCTTGCTTCTGCTCACGGACCGGCGAATTTTTCCGAGGGCATTTCGTCTTTTCTTATCCATTTGACGGTGTTGGTAGTGATAGGTATGTTGACGGCCTTTGTGATAAGTTTCTATTTCTGTGCGAATACGATCATCTACTCCCTTGTGCGTAAGAAGGCTGATGGTGTTGCGGTGAGTAATGTATACACTCTGCTCGGTGAGATATGTCCCGGGCCGGTCGGCGAAGAGCAGGATGCCGGTTGACAGGAGCTCGCGTAACTGTTATGGTATCAGTATCTTACAGTGGATATCATTGCTGATTGTGGAGTATTTGGGACATGTCCGATTTTGATGCCGGTAACAGGGCCGAGATCGCTGAAAATGCAGGTGGCGAAAAGCAGCCGCTGATACTGGAGGGTATTTTGCAGTATCGCCGTTTGCTCATTGTCTTTGCTCATATTGCCTGTTTTGCGGCGGCGCTGATGCTGGCGTTTTTGTTTGCCTTTAACATGCAGTTGTTGCGTAAGTGGCTTATCTACCAGTACCCTCTTCTTTTATTGATATCGCTTCCGATCAAGCTGGTGAGTTTTGCTCGGTTTGAGCAGTATCGCGGCTGGTGGCGTTATGT
>DAOVVQ010000350.1 GCA_030637065.1 Planctomycetota bacterium | reverse complement strand
TCGGCAATAAACGAAGTCGTCTGAAAAACCGGATCGATCGCCGCAGAGTTCGTCGTATCCGGCGAACGCGTATAGTCGACAATACTCTGAAGTTCCTTAATACTCGGCAACCGCCAGTCGGAGTGTCCCCCATATTCGAGCCCCCCAGCCCATGCAAGCGCCTCCTGCCAGTTCAGTTTGCCGTCCTTGTTTTTGCCGGCCTTGAGTTTGCCGCTGTCAACCTTCATCCACGTCAGGGCGGTAGCCTTATCCGTCACCGTCCCGTCGCCATTGTCCTTAAAGGCATTTTTGCCATAGCCCGTGTTACCGCGCACGTACAGAACATAAAACGTCTTATCGCCGTCGCCGCGCGGACTCCTGATGCCGTAGCCTTTGATCCGCCCATCGGCAAAATTCACACCGAACATAGTCTCAGAACCGCCCATCGTCGTGCTGACATATTTCGTACTGGTAGCAAACTGCGAATCGATAATACGCTCGCCGCGGCTGGGATTGCCGTACTGAAACTTAAAATACTTCCGATCGATAAACGGCTTTTGCCTCGCCGAATTATTGCTCATAGGATCAGGATCGGTACCGCTGAAAATAATAAGCGAATACAATTCCTTAATACTCGGCAGCCGCCAATCCTTATAACCGCCGACCCTGCATTTCGCCGCCCCCAGAGCAGCCTGCTTAAACGTCATCTTCGCACCCGGATCGCTCTGCCACATCAAACCCGTATTCAGATCCGTCACAGTCCCGTCGCCGTTGTCCGTATAAGCGGGCTCATTGCCGACATACTGAGCATCCTGACCGGAAAATCCGCCGCCGCTCCTGGGAAATTCGATCTCCGCATTATCGCTGTAGCACCTGACCTGCCCGGTATCAACGATCGTATACGGCAAATTACCAGCCGACCCCTTCGCAGCCGAAACATCCAGAGCCCATGCAAAAATAACCACACACAAAATGAAGAGTATGAAGTTATTGAAGTTACTAAAAAACTTTTCTTTGTTATCTTTTTTCATTTCCTTCAATCCTTTCATGGTTAAAAAATCCCGCCCGGCTGCGACGCGACGGGTGGCAGCCACTGAGGCATCGCCGAAGTGGATGGTTGCCATCCATCAGCGCACATCCACACACATCATCTTTTCCTGGTCGCGAATGAGTAGCTTGCCGTCAACCAGTGCCAGCGGCGCCCACGCCTCGCTCGTATCGAGCAGCTTTTTACTGGCGAGCTTCTTAAAGCCCTCCGGACTCGGCTTGATCAGATATAGCAGACCGTCGGTCCCGTCGACACTGATTATCATATCGTCTGCTAAGATAAATCCGCCCTTATCGAAAAGCGGATCCTTTTCGGTCTTCCATTTCACATTGCCGTCGACGTCCATGCAAACCATCCCGTAAGTCACACCCCTGCTCCCCGTCGAGCAGTGCCCGTAGAGATGGCCCTTATAATAGATCGCCGGATGAACATGCGTGCCGAACTCCGGGGTCTTATATAGCTCGGTAACAGCGAAGGTCTTGCCGGTCCTGGCGACCTTGATCATCGCCGAGCCTGCCATATACCCGCCGGTAACGAAGATACGCCCGTCGCCGATCGCCGTAACATTAGGCACAGGCGTCTGGCACTGCCAACCCTCATAGCTCCACAGCATCCTGCCCGTCTTCGGGTCCAAACCAAGAACCGCGCCTTTTTCGCCGCTGCCGGAATCGCTACCCGGTCCGCCGGGCATCCTGCCTTCGGGTCGCTGACCGCCGGGCCCTCGTTGAGGTCGCTCGCCACTGCCAGGTCGCTGCCCGCCGCTGGGCCTTCTCTGTGCCTGCTGCCCGCCGCCGGGCCCTCTCATAGGCTGATCACCGCCAGCCGGCGCCCTGCCTTCAGGCCGCTGCCCGCCGCGTCCGCGGGAACTGCCGCCACCACCGCCCCTCGGCCCAGCCGTGATCATAACCAACTGCTCGACTCCAGCTATACTGACCAGTGTCGGCGAAACATAACCGGCATTGCCCTTCAGGGCCGGCGTCTTCCATTTGATCCTGCCGGTCACCTTATCGTATGCCACGATCCCAGCCTGCTCCGTCTGTGCCGCAACGATCACCGTATCGCCATAGACCAGCGGATTCTGACTGATGCCCCATGTCGGCAGTCGATCGCCGCCGAAGTCCGTCCAGATATTCTTGTTCCACACCGGCTTTTTCGACCGCCGGTTAAAGCAATAAAAATGCCCGAACGGCCCGCAGCTATAGACATAATCGCCGTCGATCGCGGCAACGCTGCGGGAACCGGGATGAGACAGCCTCCCCGGCGCCTCGTAATCGTATGACCAGTCCACCTCGCCGCTGACAAGGTCGATACAGCGAAACACGTCCCTGTCATTGCCAAGACGGTCCAGAACATACACCTTGCCCTCACTGACAGCCGGCCCGCCATACCCTTCACCGAGAGCTACAGTCCACAACACCTTCGGCCCGCTCTCATGCCACGTTCGAGCAAGCCCTCTCTCCGACGAAACCCCATTGCGGTCCGGCCCAAGATACTGAGGCCAATCCGCCCCAGCCACACAAACCCCAGACAGCATAATAGCCACACACAGTCCACAATACATCTTCATAATAACGCCCCTTTCAAAATGTCACCCATAAGCAATAAAACACGCAAAATGCCCGCAAACCCGACAGGCGAACCATCATATATATAGACGGACCAGCCCCGGTATTTATTACAGAAACAGGCAAGATGACCCCCAAATAGACCTGACGACCCCAAAATCAGTGCTGATTTCGGCTATTTTCCGCGGAGATTCGTCGTTTTAAATTTTTTTGGGGTTGTATTCCCCGCCGCTTGCGGCGTAAAATGCCGCCATGAGTGAATACCTACATAAAAGTCATAACGTAACGGTATTGATATACCATATGGTGTTTCCAGCCAAGTATAGGCGTGTGGTTTTTGA
>DAOVVQ010000102.1 GCA_030637065.1 Planctomycetota bacterium | reverse complement strand
GTTTTTAGCCGACATTGCGACTAATCTCAGCGGCGATCTCATCGGGGCTGTCGATTTCGGGTATTACCTTTTCGACGCCGCATTTGTCTTTCAGTTCGTTGATCATACCGCATATCTCACCGACGACCTTATGAGCGTCGGCAATACCATCGGCGACGACATCTTCCGGCGTCTCTTTGCTGTCGACCTCGATCATGTTGATCGCATCGGCGCGTCCGGCGAGTATGAGATTAAAATCGCTGTCAGCCCGCTGGGCGTGCGTCGGATTGATGACGAACTGGCCATCGACTCTGCTGAGCCGACAGGCACCAATGGGACCGAGGAACGGTATCTTGCTGATGGCCAGGGCGGCACTTCCGCCTACCATGCTCAGCACATCCGGATCGTTGTCCTGATCGGCGCTAAGAACGGTGATAAGGATCTGCACCTCATAGAAATACCCATCCGGGAAGAGCGGCCTGATGCACCGGTCGATCTTTCTGGCTGTCAGAATTTCTTTTGTGCTCGGTCTGCCTTCTCTTTTCATAAAACCGCCCGGAAACTTCCCAGCGGCACTTAATTTTTCACGATAGTCCACACTTAACGGAAAATAGTCAATATCCTCGGACCTCGGCGGTGCACAGGTCGCAGTGGCTAATATCACGGTATCGCCATATGTAACGGTTACGGCGCCATGGGCCTGCCTGGCAATCTTGCCGGTTTCTATCGTCAGGGTTTTTCCCCCGATTTGCTTCTCTACTGAATGTACTTTAAACATAATCCTCTTTTCTTTCTCTATCCATCAAATCTGTTAATTTTCATTTAGATGAAGTCTGCATTGAGACAATGGCGGCGGCGCTGAGGACGCATTGGTCAAAGCCGATGCAGCTTCAGTTGCTACTTGCGTAACCCGAGCCTTGAAATGATACTCTGGTAGCGCTTCAGGTCCTTGATCTTGACATACTTTAGCAGCGCCGATCGGTTTCCAACCATTTTCAAAAGTCCCCTCCGCGAGGAATGGTCCTTTCGATGCATCTTCAAATGCTCGGTCAGCTCATTAATTCTGGATGTCAGCAGTGCAATTTGGATTTCCGGTGAACCGGTATCACTATCGTTTGTCTTGTAGTCGGCAATAATTTCGTCTTTTTTTTCCTTGGTCAACACGTTTACAAATACCCTTTCAATTTTTACCTTTGGCGTATCTTCATGCCATTTCAACGGTTACAGTATTCCCATTCTATTCCATTTCAATTGCAATTATACCGCCAGGGCGAAAGCTTGCAATGTTTTTTTTCAATTTTGTTCATTTCGAAGGCCGATTAATGGGTAATATTAAACTGCAATAGCGGCGTACCTGCGGTGATTTCAGGCTTGCAGACCAACCTGTGGGAGTCAGATTGAATGATCGGGAGGGGTTAAGTCCGATAAAACAGCTTGTTTATTGAGGCAAAATTGCGGTCACTGGCTCATAACACTGGAAATCTTGAATACCGGCATTAGCAGAGCGATGGCAATAGTTCCGATGACTCCGCCCATTATAATGATCATTACCGGCTCAATAAGAGATGTGGCGGTTTTTATTGAGTTTTGGAGTTTTTTTTCGTAGAAAATTGAGACCTTATCGCATACATGGCCTAACTGGCCGCTTTTCTCGCCTGCGCGGAGCATTTGCATGATCCCGGGTGCAACGAGGTTCCCATACGGCGCAAGGACAATGGAATCTGACAGTTGATATCCGTCGCGGATCTTGGCGTCGACCGTCGCCCAAAGCTCCCGGAAATAGTAGTTGTCGCATGAGGACTGCATGACGCTCAGTGCATCCAGGAGACTTACGCCGGTGTTGATCATAGTTGCCATGATCCTCATGCTGCGGGTCAGGACGGCGTCGACGAACATTGTGCCGAAGATCGGTGTGTGTACTTTCATCCAGTCGACGACCTTGTTTCCCGTGGTAGTTTGTCGCCAATAATGAAATGCTACAGCGAGCATTATGCCAGCTGTGACGACCGATGCCATGACCTTGATATTGCCGAGCAACTGGCTGAATTGCACGAATATCTGGGTTAATTTGGGCAGGGCCGCGCCTTTTGCCTCGTATATTCTGGTGAACCTTGGAAGGACGAAAAACATCAGCGATCCGGTGGCGGAGACAGCCATCAGGATCATGATAAGCGGATAGATCATCGCTCCTTTGACCTGTTTTCTGGTTTCGGCTTCGGCGTTGAGATATCCACTGAGGACATCGAGCATTTCGGGCATTTTCCCGGATGCTTCCGATGCCTGGACCATGCTGATAAACATCGAGTTAAAAATTCTGGGGTATTGTGCCAGGCCCTCGGAGAAGCTGTCTCCGTTTTCTATTCTTTCGGCGACGTCGGTGATGACGAGTTTGAAGATTCCCGGCCTGGTCTGCTCGGCGATGGCATCGAGAGCATCGCTTAAGACCACGCCGCTTTCGAGCATTATGGAAAGCTGAGTGGTAAAGAGCACCAACTCGTCCTGTTTGACTTTCAGTGACGATACGGCCTGGCTCCGGACTTTCGGTGCTGCGCTGATTGTAGGTGCCTGAATTTCTATAGTTCTACTCGCTAACGTTTCAAACACGCAATATTTCGTCGATCGTGGTTATCCCCGCGTTTACCTTGTCTATCCCGTCGACATGCAGCGGGACCATGCCGTTTTCAATCGCAGCCGCCCGCAATGCCTTGAGCGTTATGCCCTGTGCGATCCTGTCAAGTATCTCCTCGTTTGGAACGAAGAGTTCATGGATCGCGATTCGCCCGAGGTATCCGGTATTTCGACATTTTCTGCATCCCACTCCGCGGAAGAAGGCGGGTTTGTCTTCGCTCCATTTCGCAACCGTCTTCTTGATGGCTGTTGGCGGGTCATAGTCTTCTTTGCAGTTGGGGCATATCTTTCTGACGAGCCTTTGTGCCAGGACGGCAACGAGCGAGGCGCTGACCAGATACGGTGCGACGTTGAGATCCAACAGCCTTGTTACCGCGCCCGGTGCATCGTTCGTATGCAGTGTCGAGAGAACCAGATGCCCGGTCAGGGCGGCCTGGACGGCGATATTTGCCGTGGGTATGTCGCGTATTTCTCCGACCATGATAATATCGGGGTCCTGTCTCAGGAGGCTTCTTAGTGCCGTGGAAAAGTCAAAACCCGTCGAATCATGGACCTCGAACTGATTTATGGCGGTGATGTTACATTCGACCGGGTCCTCGACGGTGCAGATATTTACCTGCTCGTTGTTGAGTTCGGCAAGAGCGGCGTAGAG
The DNA here is from genome assembly GCA_030637065.1 of Planctomycetota bacterium. Classification (GTDB taxonomy): domain Bacteria; phylum Planctomycetota; class Phycisphaerae; order Sedimentisphaerales; family Anaerohalosphaeraceae; genus DAOVVQ01. The sequence continues at coordinate 8,216 of DAOVVQ010000102.1, read as the reverse complement.
CGTCGTATTCTTTCCCGAGCCGGTCGGACCGGTAACAAGAACGATCCCATTGGCGGCCTGAACCTTTTCCTTAAACAACTGGAGATTGTTGTAACTAAAGCCTAAGGACTCCAGGTTTGTCAGGATCTTTCTGATGTCAATGATCCTTATGACGACTTTTTCCCCGAAGTTTCCGGGCATCACCGAGACCCGCAGATCGATCGGTCTTGACTGCATAAGTACGTGGATGCTTCCGTCCTGGGGCAGCCTTCTCTGCGCGATATCGAGTTCGGCCATGATCTTGATCCTTGAGACGATGGCGGAATACATCTGGTAGGGGGGGCTCATTTTTTCGTAGAGCTTTCCGTCGACCCGGTATCGCACACGCAGCTTCTTGTCGTCGGGCTCGATGTGAATATCGCTGGCGTTTTCCTGCACAGCCGTAAAGAACAGATAGTTGACCAGCTTTACAACCGGAGACTGGCCCGCCACCTCCTCGAGATCGCCGATGTCCTCGACGATGTTTTCGATCATGGCGAAATCGTCGAGTGCGGTATCGTCGATGATGTCGTCGATAACGAAGACGTTTGCCGCCGGCAGATGAGTTTGCAGGGTTGCCTGAATATCCTTTACGGTCGCGCAGACGACCTGGACCTTGCACCCGGTGAGCCGCTCGATCTCTTCCAGCAGAAAAACGTTCGACGGCTCGCTGACCGCGACTGTCAGGCATTCGTAGACCTTAAACAGCGGCAGGACATGGTGCTCTTCGAGGAACTCCCTCGGCAGAATATCGACTACGGTTGCGTCGCATATCTTCGGTGTGATCTGTGCGTACGGCACGCCATACGCATGGGCCAGGGCCGAGGCTATCTGATTCTGGGTGCAATATCCCATCTCCACCAGGAGTTCGCCGAGAAGCTTATGGTGTCCGCTTTCCTTCTGGACAGCCAGCGCGTTATCGATCTGCTCGCCGGTGACAACACCTCTTTCCTGGAGGACGTGTCCGAGCTGCAATTTATGTTTTTCTGTCGTTTCCGCCATTTTGCCCACTTAAAATTCGCCTCTATCGGGGCGTTAAACCGTTTATTTATGCGAAGCTTTTTACCGCTTCGGAAAGTTCGGCGTAATTGTCGAATCCCGGCAGCAGACGGGTAATTTCGAGGATTCTGGCGCAGTTTTCGTCAAGCCCGGCCAGTTTCAATTGTCGGCTGTTCTGGTGGCAATAGTCCTTGAGCCACAGGAGTTGCTCGATACAGCGGCTGTCGATGAAACTGACATTTGTCATGTCCAGAACGATACATGCCGCTCCCGACGCGACGACGCTGCTGGTATGGTCCTGAAACGGCTTTATCGCTTCTTCCGTGAACTCGCCCTGAAGTTCAACGACCATAACCTCGTTATATTCCTGTGATTCGATCTTCATTTTATATTCGCCTTAACCCGGGCTTTCGCCCGTAGTACCGGATAAATTCTTACCGTATCAGGGCTCCTACCGCGGTGGTTCCGTATTCCGAGAAGTTGCTGTAATCCCAGCTTTCGATGAACCCATCCTGAATGATGCTCCACAGTTTACGGATATCGCTTTTCAGGAAGATGTTTCCGATCTTTTCGTCGAATTGTGTTCCGAGGGTCTTTTCGATCTCGGCGGTCGCGCGTTTGATACTCATGGCGTCCCTGTATGTCCTTTTCGATGTCATCGCATCGAACGCGTCGGCGAGGCTGATGATCTTTCCGATCAGCGGTATTCGCTCTCCCTCAAGCCCTTCGGGATATCCCTTTCCGTCCATCCTTTCGTGGTGGTAGAGCACACCCGGCACGATGTCCCGCATTTGCCTGATATCGGCGAGAATGGCGGCACCGATGCGGGGATGGGTCTTTATCTTGCTCATCTCCTCGTCGTTGAGCTTTCCTTTTTTTCTCAGAACGGCCTCATCGACGCCGATCTTCCCGATATCATGCAGGAGGCCGGCAAGATAGATCTTATGTATCTCCTCTTCTTTGAGAGGCTCGACTTCAGCGACTTTTTCCGCGATCCACCTCGATATGAAGGCGACCCTTTCCGAATGGCCCCGCGTGTACTGGTCCTTTGCGTCGATGCTGTTTGTCAGCGTTTTGAGCGAGCCGATGAACAGCTCCTTAAGGTCCTTAAAGAGCCGGCAATTCTCGATGAAGACCGCACACTGGTTGGCCACGGAGTTGAACAATTTTATGTCCGTACTGTCAAAATCGGGTTTCTCGACTACATTAGTTGCGACCATCAGCCCGAACATCCGTCCGTTTCCGCTCAGCGGTACGGCGATGAGATTCTCTATCCTTTCGGGCCAGTCGTACTTAAACGGCGCATCGACCTGGCTGTCGAGCAGAGCTTCTTTTCCGGCGTCTAATTCCTGGCCGAGTCTGACCTGGAGTACGTCGGCGGTCATATTGTCGATAGAGACCACCCCGCTGCCAGCCGTCAGCGCGAGTGCCTGCTGGCCGTTCTCGGTCCTTTCGAGAAAGATAGCGATACCCTCGACATTGACAAGCTGCGTAAGCTGATCGCAGGCCATTTGCAGATAGATGGCATTTGACTGCGTCACTTTCATATTCGTGCTCATGTTGTACAAAAGCACAAGTTCTTCGTATGTCTGGAGCAGTTCGGTGCTGACCTTTTCGAGTTGGCTGGCGGCTTTTGACGTCGATTTGAACTCGTCAGTAAGCGAATCGAGCATCTCCAGGAGATATGCCGTATCGCCGTCAGCGGCATTGGCATCCAGTACGGCGACTGCGACGGTTTCATCGTTTTCCTGAAGGCATGTGGCAAGAAATTTGCCGTTGTTGCCACAGTGACGAACGCCCTGCTCACTGCTCTGACATGCCGTGCGGGCATATTCGGCTAATTGTTCCGCATGGCCGTCCGGCAGACCTTCCCGGTCCACAGAGTCCGTCAGGCGATTGCCGGCTGGGTCGAAAACCGTCAGCTCCGCACCGAACTTATCCATCTTTTCCGCAAATGCCCGGAGGCGATCCAGGTGTTTGGCGGATAACTTTTTTACGTCTGTATCACTCATATTCTCAAGTCAACCCATTCGATTGTCATTGCCGGTTTATACCGATGCAACCTCCGCGAGGGCATCCTGAACATGCTGGAGCAGCTCCCGCGGGCTAAACGGCTTACTCAGACACACCGAGATTTTCAGTTGCTCTCTCTGCTCCTCCTCGATCGCAAACCCTCTCGCGGTAAGCATCACGACGGGCATGTCGGCTGTGTCGGGATTTTTTCGGAGATTTTCGATCAGCTCCAGACCTGTCATCCCCGGCATCTGAAAATCAGTAACGAGGATGTCGGGCTTCTCGCTCAGAGCAAGCGCAAGGGCGTCTGTTCCGCTTTCGGCGGTGATAACATCGAAACCGTTATTCTTCAGCTTAATGGCGACAACCTGAACGATGTGAATTTCATCATCGGCAACTAATACTTTTTTTTCCGGCATATTATTCTCCATGCGAATTAAACGGTCTCAGCCGCCCGGCTCAGGGCCAGCGGCAGTTCAAATCCGAAAGTGCTTCCCTCTCCGGGTATGCTGGTTACGAATACCCTTCCTCCATGTACTTTTTCGACAATTTGCTTGACCAGATTCAGTCCTAACCCGGTTCCTTTTGCATATTTTTTATTTTGCTCGACCCGATAAAATTTATCAAAGACGTGCTCAAGGTCGTCGGGCGGTATCCCGACACCGGTATCGCTGATATTCGCATGGACAAGCCCATCAGAGTCGTTGACATCGATCGTAATAGTGATCGAGCCGTCGCGGGGCGTATACTTGACGGCGTTGCTGAGCAGATTGACGACCACCTGCGACATCATGTCACGGTCGATATTGACCTGATCGAATATTATCGGCGACTGGGCGTTTACCGTGATGTTCTTCTCCGAGGCGTAGCTTTCGATCATCTTGAGCGAATCGGTCATAAGCAGCGCCAGGCTTGTCGGCTGGCGGCTTATCTTCGTAAGACCCGATTCTATCCTGGAAATATTAAGTATGTCCTCGATGAGACGGTTGAGCCTCTGTGCCTGCGTCTGTATGACCTCGCAGAATTCGTTTATCTTTTCCTGGCTATCCGCTTCACCGTCGATCAGCATTTCGGCATAAGCGTTTATCGAGGCCAGGGGGGTTTTCAGTTCGTGTGAGACATGCCCGACAAAATCGTTCTTTGCGTTCGATATCTCTTTCTCGCGTGTTATGTCGTGCAGGACGGCTACTATGCCGCAGGTTATATCCTTTTCGTCGCGGACGCAGGAAATAAGGCAGTCGTAAGTCCTTTCCTGGCCGTCAGTTGTAAACGCCACTTCGTGCTTGACACCGAAGAGATTGCTGCGCCTTGCGTTTTGTATCAGCCGGAGAAATTCCCGGTCCGGTATGATGTCGTCGGCGGGCTTTCCGATGGCATCGGCTATGTCGAAACCAAAGAGTTCCTGTGCCGATGCGCTTGCCATTATGAGCCGGTCGAAGGCATCGGTAACTATGACCGTGTCGCGAATACTGTATATGATCGCCTCGGCGTTTTGTTTTTGGCGCTGGAGGAGCTGGATCTGGAGGTTCAGGTCGGTAAGCTGCTCTTCGACATCGCCGGCCTTTTGCACCGAATTGGCGGCAAATTCGGTGATCGCATCGCCAAGCGGTGTTAAGGGTCGGATATTCTTCTTTCGGATCCGCGTCGGCTCGCCGTTGTTGAGATTTTTGATGATGAAATCGATGGCGCTGCACGTTCGGCAGTGATAAAAACCGATTATCAGCACCGCTGTAAACGCAAACGAACCGAAAACCGCAGCAACATTGCCGGAAACGAACCCAAGCCCAGCCGCTACCGCGGACGCCAGAGAAACTGCGACGAAGATCAAAACCGCCATGTATGTATATTTATAATTGTTCAATTCGGTATTTCCAGCAGCAGGACTATTTCACCTGCTGATACGGTCTTGTCAGCAAGGTTACAAGTTTACTTTCGGAGTTCAGATTGACGGCTTTTTCGTATGCCTTGTCTGCGGGCCCGATCTCGCCTAATTGCTGATAGCACCTTCCGGTCATCAGCCATGCGAAACCGGAGAGTTTTTCGTCGGCGGTGATCTTCCTGAATATCTTTATGGCAGCGGTGTAATCCTGGCTGAGATACAGCGAGCAGCCCTGTACCGCGATGGCGTCGGGCCAGCCGGGTCTTAATGCAAGCGCCCGTCTGGCACAAGCGGCGGCGCGATGCGACGAATCGGCGCCGAGAGCGGCCTGGCCCATCTGCAACCAGAGTTCGGCGCTGTCCCTCTGGTCGACGCTTAACTTGTCATAATAAGAAAATGCCCTCGAGTATTGCCCGTCGTTCATACTGCACATGGCAAGGATTTGCAGGCAGGCCTGCTTTTGCTCGGGGCCTGCGCCTTTCAGAAGACTCTCGAACATCTCTACGGCCTGGGGCCACTGCTGCTGGGTTATGTAGCAGTATCCTAACGTCTCGGTGATACGTCGGTCGCCGGCCTTGTGCATCAGGGCCTGGCTGTAAAGTCCGATCGCCCGGTCGGTTTGGTCAAGGCGGTTGTAGATATCGGCTGCGGCGACCTTGAGCGTGGCATCGGATGAAAACTGCTCGATCTTCTCTTCCAGCAGCTCCAATGCCTCGTCGTAATCGCCCTGGGCGGCATAGATCTCGACAACAGCGGTAATATATTCGGTCTGTGCGGGCTTGATCGACATCGCCCTGCGGTAGCACCTCAGAGCATCGGTGGGCTGATGCTGCTGGCGGGCAAGCGTTCCGAGAAAATACCATGCCTGATCGAGTTGCCCATCGAGATCGACGGCCTTAGTGAAGGAGTCATGTGCCTGAGAAAGACGTCCGTAAGCGAAATGGATCTCACCCATCAGGATGTGTGCCTGCGGCATCTCAGGGTCGGCGTCAATACACTGGGCAATGGTCTTTTCGGCCTCATCGAGCTTGTTATTCTCGAAAAGTTCGCGGGCAACCGGTATCTTTGCCTGTGCCGTTGCCTTGTGCCATCGCGAATAGGCGGCCTCTTTTTTCTGTGCATACGAATCGCACCCGCCGGCAATCGCCAGAAGGCAGATAGTAAGCAGCATCGCCGTTAGCTTTCGTGTATTTGACATGGGTCTGACTCCTGTTCTTGAGCTAAAAATTTTTAAGCTGCCCGGGGCCGGACGATAATGACCCGGCCCCGGGCAAGTATTCGCCTATAGGTCTAATATCTGAACCATTTGTCAGCTTCTTCCTGCTCAATGGCGTCGATCATGATCCTCTCAAGGGTGCTTTCGTCTCCGATCTCGCCAACTATCCTGTCTCTAAGCCTCATCGCTTCGAGATAATTGGGCCTGAGATTGAGAGTCCACTGAAGCTTACGAAGAGCGCCATAAGTATCGCCGTCGGCATAGAGCGAAACGGCCTGGGAGTAGCTGTCTTCCGCACGTTTGGCAATACCGAGCCAAAGCAGGTTGTCTCTTGCACCAAGCCTCTTTCGGGCAACGTCATTGACTCTATCGTCACCGTTTAACTCTTCAGGATCGTCGATGATGTGAGGCGTCAGCAGAACAATAACCTCTTCGCGACGGTTCTCATCGTCATAACCCTTGAACAATTCGCCTATGATAGGAATGCTCCCCAGCACTGGCACCTGTTTCTTGGTGGCGGTGACCTTATCCCGGAAGAGACCGCCAATGACGACCGTCTGACCGTCCTTGACCATTATGTTCGTGGCCAGTTCCGTCGAGATTTCCTGAGGCACGCCGTTTGCGTTTAGAGAGCCGGTACTGTCCTTGGGATGTATCTGCATCCTGATGTATCCATCGCTGCCGATATACGGCCTGAACGACAGCTTTGTGCCGGTATCGAGGAACTTGACCGCACCTTCCTGAGTCGCCCCTCCGTCAGTAATGACGTCAGCCTCTCTGTAGCCGAGCTTGGTTCCGATGTATACCTGGCCAAGCTGCTTGTTGACAGCCAATATCTTTGGATTGGCCATGATCGTGGTATCTGTGATCTCTTCCAAAGCGTTGATGAATAGTGACACATCTCCGCTTCTGAGACCGATCTTAAGACCATCGGAACTTGTACTGGCAAATCCGCCAACCTCAAGCATGGCTCCTTTTGTGTTGGCGTTTATCTGCGCAGGTGTGATGCTTGCGCCGCCGGCAAGATTCAGATCGACACCGAATTCCATGTCCTCGGTGAGGGTAGCACTCAAGATGGTGGCCTCGATAAGGACCTGCCTTGGCCTGACATCAAGCTGCGTTATCAGTTCTTCAGCCTCGACAATAGTCTCAGGATAGTCCTTAACGACAACGGTATCCTGAAACGCAAGATTATCGCCACCGGCTGAATCGGAACTGATGGACTCGCCGGCAGGAACGCCTGTTTGGGCGGGCGAACTGGTGGCAACCATTCCGTCTGCACTGAGCAGGGGAGTGACGAGCTTTAAGGCTTCGTCAGCGGTGAGGTAATTCAGGCTGAACACCTTGTATTCCATCCTTCGTTTGTTGTTCTTGATCTGCTCGTATTCCTCTTCGGTGTAGACCCTGATGAAGTTACCCTGAATGTCGTACTGATTGGTCCCGATGATCGCCTGGAGCGCCTCTTCGAACGTGACATCATAGAGATCCGTTACGGTGATATTTCCGGCAACCCTTTCCGTGGGCACGATGTTCTTGTGGTACTTAAGCGCCAGAAACCTCAGGGCGTCGGCGATGCTCATATCCTTCTTCAGGGTGAGCGTCTGTATGGTCTCGGCATCGAGCGGTTCGATATCGATATCTTCTTCGAAATTGACCGCCGAATCTTCGACGACGTATACGGCTTCTTCCTCGTATGTCATCTCATCAGCGGCATAGTCGGCCTCTTCGAGGACCATTACCGGACTGTCCAGCGGTTCGTCCTGAGCTACGACCAGGGTTGCCAGACAACCGAGGGCAACGAGCCACACGAATGCCGAAACAACAAATCTTTTCTTGGTTTTTCTTCTGTCTGCGTTCATGATAACCTCCTAAACAATTGTCATTCAGCCTGCATAGGCTGAACCATTTTTACGGCGATAGTTACATTTTGACATTCAAAAATCACTTTATTGTGCTGAATTTCAACTACTGTAAACGTATATATTTTATCCTCGTTTCTAACCGCCAGTTTTGAACCTGCGGCAATTAACTTATCTTTGACAAAGGCCTCGGAGCTTTGGCCGCTGCTGCCGACGAGTATGGCATCGACGG
>DAOVVQ010000316.1 GCA_030637065.1 Planctomycetota bacterium | reverse complement strand
CTGGAAGATGTTTCCGGCAAGGTAATGGCCCAGCCGTACATCCGATTCACTTAATAGACACAATTTGATCGAAAACAAACTTGTGCTCAAGCCGTGATGGTTGCCGGAACAGCCTGAGCGGGCGTGTGGAGGGGTTGCTCTTGTACGGGGTGTATAGTTCGCACGCGGGGGAAGTGTAGCCATTAATCGTCATGGAAGCGGCTCATAGCAGTAAAATAATCGCGTAATACTTTCAGAAAGAGAGGTTATGATGAAATTTACCGAACATACGAAGATCCGTAAGGAAAAGTTTGGGACGGTGGTTTTCGACACGCTGACCGAAAAGATCTTTATCAGCGATGAGATCGGCGGCGAGATCCTGCAATTGATCGACCAGCAGAAGGACCTGCCGGAGATCGTCAGCGCTTTAGAGAGCCAATTCGCCGGCGACCGCGATGCGATCGAGAAGGACGTTGTCGAGTTTACGGATGAGTTGAAAGAGAACAAAATAATCTGTGTATAGGTGTAAAGATGGATACGGTAGTCGAAGGTAATAATCTGGTCCGTTTAACTAATCCGGGCCCTGACGATCAGTTGCGTGGAGTTCTTGAAGCCGGTGGCGATTTTGAGGATTACAGGTCGCCCTTGTTTATTGCGTGGCAGCTCAATTCAGCCTGCAATCTTGGCTGTCTGCATTGTTGCGAAGATGCCGGCCACAGCATGCCGGATGAACTGTCAAAGGAGCAGGCGTTTGATTTCTGTCAGCAGATCGCCGACCTTGACATTCCTTACATGGCAATCTCGGGTGGCGAGCCTTTGCTTTGCCCGCATGTTTTCGATTGCTGTGAGCTGATCCGAAGCAATAACATCAGTCTGAAGATCGAGACGAACGGGGAATTCATCGACGAGGCGACCGCTCGCAGGTTCGCCGATCTGAAAATGCGTTCGGTTCAGATCAGCCTGGACGGCGCCACCCCGGAGACACACGAGCGGCTGCGAAAGCGCGGCGACTGGGAAAAAGCGGTCGCAGCCTGTAAGCACCTGATGGATATGGGTGTCAATACCGAGGTCGTTTTCGTTCCGACCAAGTTCAACATTCATGAGATCGGCGAGATCATCGAGCTTTCCTATTCGATGGGCGTTTACGGTTTCTATACCGGCAAACTGATGCGTATAGGACGTGCCGCCACGAACTGGGACATTCTGCATTCTTCGGAGGAAGAGTACAAGAAGTTCTTCGACGTGCTGCAGGAAAAGACGGCTAAGTATGAAGGCAAGATGAAGATCTATCATTATCCATACGACGTGCTTAAAGAATTAGAATATCGTCTCGTGTCTCCATCGGCGAGTCTGTTGGTTCTGCCAAATGGTAAAGTCAAACTTGCCGGTCCGTTGCCCTTTATCTGTGGGGATTTGAGGCGGCAGAGTCTGAGCCGGATTTGGGAGAATTATAAGAAGGCCTGGAGGAATCCCGAGGTAATTGAATTCGCCAGGAAGGTAGTGGCCGAGCCAAAACTTTTGGCCCAATCAAACAACTGGAGGGATATAAATTAGTGCATAGGATTGATTATGGATTTTGTATCTAAAGAACAGAAATCGAGCGGTTTACCAGATGCCGAACCGGAGAATCGGATGCAGACGGTTTTCGGTGGGGGCACTTGCGACGATTACGCGGCTCCGCTTTTTATTCCCTGGCAGCTTAATTCGGCTTGCAATCTCGAGTGTCTGCATTGCTGTGAGGAAGCCGGTCGTAGTTTGCCCGACGAAATGACTAAAGAGCAGGCACTGGATTTTTGCGCCCAGGCAGTTCAACTCAACGTCCCTTATATGGCTATCTCAGGCGGAGAGCCACTGGTTTGTCCTTATATTTTCGATATCTGCTCGTTCATTAGAGATAACAATATAAGCCTGAAGATAGAAACCAACGGTGAATGTATCGATGACGAATTCGCCCGCAGATTAGCAGAACTGAAACTGCGCTCCGTGCAGGTAAGTCTTGACGGCGCAACGCCTGAAACGCACGAAAGATTGAGGGTGGCAGGCAACTGGAAAAAAGCGGTAGCGGCCTGTAAATACCTTGTAGAACACGAAGTCAATACCGAGGTTGTTTTTGTTCCCACGAAGTTTAACATTCACGAAATCGGCGATGTGATAGACCTTGCCTACTCGATGGGAGTATATGGCTTTTATACGGGCAAGATAATGCAGATCGGGCGAGCAGCAAGAAACTGGGATATTTTGTGTCCATCCGAGGGGCAATATGAGAGATTCTCTGAGGTGCTGCGAGAGAAAAAAGCTGCTTATGAGGGGAAAATGCAGGTTTTCTGTTATGCCCACGATGTGATTGAAGAGTTGAAATATCGCCTTGAGAGTCCTTCAGCCAGTCTGTTAGTTCTGCCCAATGGTAAAGTTAAGCTTATAAACTCTTTGCCGTTTATCTGCGGCGATCTGAAGAAGGAAAGCCTCAGCGAGATTTGGGAAAAGTACAAAACAGCCTGGCGCAATCCTGATGTTGTCGAGTTTTCCATGAAGGCCATTGCCAACCCAAATCTGTTGGGCGAGTCGAACAGTTGGATAGAGGTGTAGTGCGGGCCCATGCGGATAGTTTTGTAAATTGAATCCTGTTAGTGGCGTCGGGCGACATGAATCTATTGCGGCTGATACGGTATCGTTTTTTTCTGTTTGCCGGTCTGCTTCCGTTTTTTTTAGGGCAGATGATCGCTTTCGGTACAGGGGGCGGCTTTGACTGGAAAATCTTCTCGTTAGGTCTGCTTGGGATATTCTTCGTCCTGACAGCGGTCGAACTCTTTAACGAGTATTTCGACTCCAAGGTCGGCGGCGACAGGATATTTTCGCAGGAAGAGGTCAATATCCCCAACTGGTTTTGGACTCTGGGTATCGCCGCGCTGGCTGGGGGCTTTGTCATCGGGTTGTATCTTGCATCTCTGACGGGCTGGTGGGTGCTGTTTTTTTCGTTTTTCGGATTCATGGGCGCCTATTTTTACGTAGGTCCCCCCATTCGCTGGGCCTACCGCGGCTTCGGCGAGACGGTGATTGGCCTTTGCTACGGTCCCTTCATGGTCCTTGGCAGCTATTATATTCAGACGGGAAAAATCGCGTTCGTGCCGTTTTACGCGTCGCTGATCTGCGGCCTGTCGGTGTTTTGCCTTGCAATTCTCAATGAGATCCCCGATTATTATCAGGATATGTTAGTGGGCAAGCGAAATCTGGTCGTCAGGCTCGGCAAGGAAAGGGCGTTAGTGCTCCTGAAAGCGGGATTGGCGACGGTGTTTGCGATGTTGATAGCTGGAATTGTGTTTAAGGCGATTTCCCCGCCGGCCTTAATGGCGTTTGTGACGGTTCCGTGGATATTAGTCAGTTTCAAGCGAGTCGGCACAAATCTCGACGACCCCGGCCTGTTTCGCCTAGCGGTAAATACGATCGTCATCAGCCACGTGGTGATAGCGGTTTCGTTGGGGCTGAGCTTCCTGGTGTGATGATGATGGCGTTTGTGTCGGGCCAAAGTGCAGGGGCGAATTTGAACTGGTCGAAATAGTTGTATTGATTGGAGAATTGCGATGGGTTTTCCGGTAACGAGGCTCAGGCGGCTTCGCACGAACGCTGCGATGCGGCGGCTGGTACGTCAGACACAGCTTTCGGTGGACGATTTTGTTTATCCCTTGTTCACATGTCCCGGTTCCAATGTCAAAGAGCCGATAGAGTCTATGGCTGGGTGCTTTCATCTTTCGCCCGATGTTATCGGCGCAGAGGCTGCCGAGGTTGCCTCTTTGGGCATAGGTGCGGTTTTGCTGTTTGGTCTGCCGCAGGCCAAGGACGCCGAGGGCTCCGAGGCGTGGTCGGCTGACGGTGCCGTTGGGCAGGCGATAAAGGCGATAAAGAAGGCCGCTCCGGATATGCTGGTGATTACGGATGTCTGCCTTTGTGCGTATACCGACCACGGCCACTGCGGTGTGATCGCCGATGGCAAGATCGATAACGACGCTACGTGTGAGCGCCTTGCGAAAATGGCCGTTGCTCACGCTCGCGCCGGTGCCGACATCATAGCCCCATCGGATATGATGGACGGACGCGTCGGCG